>DATIGE010000004.1 GCA_035454885.1 bacterium | reverse complement strand
CAAATTGAAGTCCACCTGAATGGTCGAGCACTGCCAGGCCCGCCCTATCTGGTCCTTGATCTTCACGTCGATCTTGGGGCCGTAGAAAACGCCTTCGCCGGGATCCACGGCATACGTGATCTTGCTCGAATCGAGCGCCTTTTTCAGGGCCTCGGTCGCGTGGGCCCAGTTCTCGTCGCTGCCGACGTATTTTTCCGGGCGGGTCGAGAGATAAACCTCGAAATCCTCGAAACCGAACGTGCGCAGCATGGTGAAGACGAAACCCAGGACCGTGGAAACTTCCGATTCCAGCTGATCGGGACGGCAGAAGATATGGGCGTCGTCCTGCGTGAATCCGCGCACGCGCAGGAGCCCGTGCAGGACCCCCGAACGCTCGTACCGGTAGACCGTCCCCAATTCCGCCCAGCGGAGGGGGAGCTCCCGATAGCTCTTCAGATGGGTCTTGTAGATCTTGATGTGGAAGGGGCAATTCATGGGCTTCAACTGGTAGTCGACCCCTTCCATCTCCATCGGGGAATACATGTAGTCCTTGTAGAAATCGAGATGACCGGAGGTCTTCCAGACGCGCCGGTGCGCGATGTGCGGCGTGAAGACGATCTCGTAGCCGCCCTGGACGTGCGCCTCGCGCCAATAGTCCTCGATGGCCTTCCTCACGCGCGCGCCCTTGGGGTGCCAGAGGATCAACCCCGGCCCGTCCTCTTCCAGCGTCGAGAAGAGATCAAGCTCCTTGCCCAGCTTGCGGTGATCCCGGGCCTCGGCCTCCTTCAACCGGTGCAGGAATTCGTCGAGCGACTTCTGATCGAGGAAGGCGGTGCCGTAAATGCGTTGGAGCCTCTCGCGGTTCTCGTCGCCCCGCCAGTAGGCCCCGGCCACCGACAACAGCTTGAACGCCTTGATGTCGCCCGTACGGGCCACGTGCGGGCCCTTGCAGAGATCCACCCAGTCGCCGTGCTGGTAGACGGTGATCTCCTCGCCCTTCGGAAGGCCCTCGATGATCTCGACCTTGAAGTTCTCCCCCTTGCCTCGGAAGAGCGAGACGGCCTCGTCGCGGCTCAATGTTCTTCTTTGGAACGGGAGATTGTTCTTCACGACCTCGCGCATTCTTTCCTCGATCTTCGCCAGGTCTTCGGGCGTGAACGGCTTATCCGAGGCAAAGTCGTAGAAGAAGCCTTCTTCAATGACCGGACCGATCGTCACCTTCGTGCCGGGAAAGAGGCTCTGCACGGCCGAGGCCATGACATGGGCGCAGGAATGGCGGGCTTTTTCGAGAGGATCATTCTCGTGGCCGGGACGGCAAACCATAAAAGTGTGGGCGCTACTGGACTCGAACCAGTGACCCCTTCCATGTCAAGGAAGTACTCTAGCCAGCTGAGCTAAGCGCCCTTCAGAGTTGGGGGAGATACCGCTCTCCCCCAAACCCCCATCTATCCTTTAATTTTCAGTTATCGCTCACTTCAGAAGGAAACCTTCTTCCGTTCGCTATAAACTACTGTAACAACTGAATTTTTTAACAACCCCCTCAAGGGGAGTCAAGGAATATTACCAGGGATTACGAGAATTTAGGGCAAGACTTAAAGTATTAAGTGAAAAACTAGGCTCTTTTCATTCGATGTTTGAGGAGTCTCCTCTTCGACTTCTTCTTATAAGGGAGCGGATAGAGCACCGAAAGCGGCACCGTCCGGGAACGTTTGGACTTGTTGAACATGGTGACCGGGATGTCCCCCGCCAGCTCCCAAATGACCTGGCGGCAGACGCCACACGGAACGACGAACTCGCCGCTCCCGTTGGTGACGGCCAGCGCCTTGAAATGATGCTCGCCCGCCGCGATGGCGTGGTACAGGGCGCCGCGCTCCGCGCAGATCGTCAGGGCGTAGCAACAGTTCTCGACGTTGCCCGAGGAATAAACCTTTCCAGACGCCGCGAGCACGGCAGCCCCGACGCGGTGATTCGAATAAGGGGCATAGGCGTGCTTGCGAGCCTTGGACGCGGCCAGCATGAGTTTGTCTTTCACTAGCCTCCTTTACGAGCTGTAGCGAGCGCTGTGCTGCGGGAAGCAGCATCAGTCGTTCGAGTCTAACCTGAAAAGCTTTTTCAGTATTTCGGAATATTTCGGCGCCCCCTCCTGGATCTCCTCCGTCTTCATGAGGAGGATGGGGTCGTGGAGGATCTTGTTCACGATGGCCTTCGTGCACGCGTCGATCGCGTCGTGCCCCTCCTTGGGAAAATACTTCTCGACCTCGGCCGAACGGATCGACTCGAACTTTTTGGACAAGTCCCTGATCGTGGGCGAAAGGTCCATCTGCTGGACGTAGATCAAGAAGGCCTTGGTTTCTTCAGCGACGATGGCCTCCGCCTTCTTCGCCTCGCGCTCCCGCTCCTTTTTGTTCGCGTCGACGATGCCTTGAAGATGGTCGATGTCGTAGAGATAGACGTTTTCCAGGTGATGGATTTCCGGGTCGATGTTGCGCGGCACGGAGATGTCGATGAAGAACATCGGGCGGTTCTTGCGCCGGCGCATGACCTCCCGCACGTCCTCCTCCCTGAGGATGTAGCTGTCCGCCGCCGTGGAGGCGATGACGATGTCCACCTCGTCCAGTCGTTCGGCGAAGCGCCCGTACGGCACATGCACGGCATTGAGATCCAGGGCGAGCGCGGCCGCCTTCTCCTCGGTCCGGTTGACGATCCTGACTTCGCCGACCTTCCGCTCGATGAGATGCCTTGCCGCAAGCGCCCCCATTTCCCCCGCTCCCGCCAAGAGAACCCGGGTGCCGGCCAGGTCGCCGAAGATCTTCTCTGCCAGCAGAACCGCGGCGTAGCTGACGGACACGGGTTGTTGGCCGACGCCTGTCTCCGTCCTCACCTTTTTGGAGACGCCGAGCGCCCTCTGGACCAGCTTCCCGAGAAGGGGCCCGACGGAATCCGTTTCCACCGCCCGCGCAAAGGCGTCCTTCATCTGACCGCTGATCTGGGTCTCGCCGACCACCATCGAATCCAGGCTCGAGGCGACGCGGAACACATGGGCGACGGCTTCCCCGCCGCCCTTCATGTAGACGTGCCTGTCGAGCGACGCCGGGCTCACGCCGGATTCCCGGGCCAGGGACTCCTTGACGAGCCGCGCGGCCTCGTCCGGATTCCCGGAAACGAGATAGGCCTCCACCCGATTGCAGGTGGACAGAAACATTCCCTCGGCCGCGCTGCCCGCTTCCCGGAGGGACCGAAGGAGGAGAGCGCCCTTCTCCCCCTGCGCGGCGAGTTTCTCGCGGATCTCCAGGGGGGCCGTCTTGTGTGAAAGTCCGACGACGACGAATCCCATCACATCACCCGATGTTCGAGGGCCAGAAAGGCCAGGACCACGCCGACGAAGCCCAAGATCGAAAGCAGAATGCCGCGCCGGCCTCTCCACTCCGACTTGAGCCGCACGTTGAGGAAGAGAGCGTACAGGACCCACGTCACGAGCGCCGTCAACTGCTTCGTATCGCCGCTGAAGAAATGCCCGCCGGTCGTCTTGGAGAGGGCCGCCCCGGCGAGAATGCCCGCGGACAACAGCACGAACCCGACGGTCAGCGCGCGGTAGTGCATGCTGTCGATCGTCTCCAGGGACGGAAGCCGCGACAAGAGTCTTCCCGGATGCCGCCCCTTCAGCTGCGCCTGCTGGAAGAGGTAGACGAGGCCGATCAGAAAACTCGCGGTGAAAACAGCGAACGCCAGGCTCATCAAGAGGATGTGCGTGAGGGCCCAGGGATTGTCGGAGACGCCCGCGCCGAGATAGAAATGCCGTTTGCGGATCTCCGCCAGGATGAAAAGGATGAGGGCCACCGACGAAAACACGGCCCCGAGACCGAGCGCGCGGTATTTCCGCAAGGCCAGAAAGTAAAGAACGGCGGAGGCCCAGGCCGCGCAGTAGAAAAAGTCGCCGTCCCCCAGGAAGAACGGGTATGGATTCTGAATCAGCTGAACGACCAAGAGTCCCGTCTGCAGAACGGCGGCAAGACTGAAGAGCCCCACGGCGATCCGTCCGACCCGCCTGTTCGAAAAGATCAGATAGAGGCAATGGCCGAGTGTGGACAGGAAATAGAGGACCGCCGTCGCGGCGTTGAGAGTCAGGATCACGTTTTAGGCCCCTCCAAAAAATCGATCAGGCGGAAAAGAGGGCTTTCGCCTTCTCCCACAAGATCGAAGCGATGTCCTTGGCGATGAGATCGGCGCCCGCAAGCCGCGACGGATCATAGGACGTCGCCACGGCGAGACATTTCACGCCGGCCGCCTTGGCGGCCTCGATGCCCCAGGGGGAATCCTCGACCGCCAGGCATTCGCCCGGCAGGAGAATCTCCGCGGGCGGGACGAAATCGCGGTTCAAGAGGCGGATGGCGGACAAAAAACCCTCGGGGTTCGGCTTGCCCTGCGCCACGTCCTCCGCCGCGATGACGGCGTGGAACGCCTTCTCCAATCTCGCCCCTTCCAAGATGGCCACGATCTCGCTCCGGAGCGCCCCCGAGACGATCGTCAAGAAATAACGCCCCTTCAGCCGTTGGACGGCCTCGGCCACGCCGGGCATGAGGAACGGCCGCCCGCGCACGTGCTCCAGGAAGGCCCGGTTCTTCCTCCGGATCAGGTCCAATTGCAGGGGCTCGTCCAGGACGCGTCCCGCGTCCCGAAACACCTGATAAAAACAACCCCGGTCGTCGAGTCCCAGGTATTTTTCATAATAATCCTCCCGCGAGAGCGAGATCCCCTCCTCTTGGAGAACTTTCTGAAACATCTCCAGGTGAAGCGGCTCCGAATCGGCGAGGACCCCGTCAAAGTCGAAAAGAATGGCGCGGAGGGAATCCTTGGTCATTCGTACTTGATCTCCAGGATCTCGAACTCGCGCGCGCCGCGCGGCGTGGCGACCTTCACCACGTCGTTCTCCTCCTTGCCGATGAGCGATTTGGCGATCGGCGACTCGATGGAGATGCGCCCGTTCTTCACGTCGGATTCATGCTCCCCCACGATCCGGTAGACGATCTCCTCCCCCGAATCGACGTCAGTGATGCGGACGGTCGCGCCGAAGACGACCTTTTCGTGGGTGATCGATGCCGGGTCGATGACCTGGGCGCGGGCGATCCGGTCCTCCAGATACGCGATCCGTCCCGCGATGTGGGACTGGCGCTCCTTGGCCGCGTGGTACTCGGCGTTTTCGCGCAGGTCGCCGTGGGCGCGGGCGATCTCGATATCCTGAACGTTCTTGGGCCGCTCGACGCTCTTCAAATGCTTGAGCTCGTCTTGGAGCCTCTTGAATCCTTCCGGTGTCATTGGAGCGGGGGTAGATCCCGCTCTCCCCCCGCCCCCCATCTGTTCAGTCATAGAATTACCCGTTCCCTCCCCCAGCAAAGCTGGGTCCGCTCACTCTTTTTTCGTCCACGGGACGTCCGCGACGCCCGCCTTGAGGTTGGCCCAGCGGGCGAGGACGAAGAGAAAATCCGACAGTCGGTTCATGTAGACGACGATCTCGGCGCCCACCGCCTCCCCGCCCTTGGCGGAGGCCGCCAGGGCCACGACCTCGCGCTCGGCCCTCCGGCACACGGTGCGGGCCAGATGGAGCCTCGCCGCCAATTCCGAACCGCCGGGAAGGATGAACGTCTCGAGCGGCGAGAGGTCCTTCTCCATCCGGTCGATCTCCCGCTCGAGGCGTTCAACCTCCCGCGCTCCGGCGAAGCGTCCCTTCCCCTTGAGCTTTTCAGGGTCCGGCGCCGCGAGCACGGCCCCGACGTCGAAGAGGTCGTTCTGAATCGCCTGAAGCAACCCGTCCACCCCGCCATCCCGGTTGGCCGCGCGGGCGAATCCGACGACGGCGTTCAGCTCGTCGACCTCGCCGTAGGCTCGAATTCGAGCGTGATCCTTCCTGACCCTCGGGCCCCCAAAGAGGCCGGTTTCTCCCTGATCCCCGGTTTTCGTGTAGATTTTCACAGCGGGAAGTTAGCTTGAGTCCACAATCAGTTCAACAGCCTTCTTTGCGGATCGGACCGCGCTCTCGATCGTCGCGGGAAGCCCCGTCGCCGTCCAATCGCCGGCGAGGTAGAGATTCTTGTACGGCGTCTTCTGGGGCAGACGGTGTTTCTCCACGCCGACGGCGGGCGCCATCGTCGCCTCCGGTTCCTTGGAGACGGTCGCCCTCAGGAGCCTCGCGTCCCGCGCCTGGGGAAACACGCTCTGCAGCTCCGCGACGGCGGCTTCGATGAGCGCCGGGCCCGGAATCTGGAGCTCGTCCCGCGCCCCGCTGATGACGAGCGAGAGGTACGGCTGCCCTCCGAAGGCGTCTTTTTTCCTAAAAATCCAATGGACGCGCGTGCCCCAGAGCCCCACGAACGGCCGCGCGATGATCGGACGGTCGTACCACAGGTTCACCGCCACGATGGGCGAGGCCGTCAGCTTCGAGAGCGGCGCGAAAAAGCGGTCTTCGTACAGGAGCGATTCGGGCAGTATCCTGCGGAGGGCCGTAAAGGGCACGGTCACGAGCAAGGCCTCGGCGCTGACGCGGCGCCCCCCCTCGAGCTCGACTTCCGAAAATTCCCGTCCCCGGAAGTGGAGCTTGGCCACCGGAGACTTGAGCAGAAAATGCCCTCCCTTGCGTTCGATGAAGTCGCGCGCGGCCTCCGTGTAAAGTTCGGAAAGCCCCACCTTGGGCACGCCGATCCGGGACCCGGCCCGGCCCGAGAACAAGGCGTCCTTGAGAACGGCGTGAAAAAGGGCCGCCGAGGAGACCTCCGGGCGGTCGTTGAGGGCCGCGAGCGTCAGCGGGTCCCAAAAACGCTCGATCAGGGCGTCGGTCTGTCCCAGGTCCTTCAACCATCGAGTCACGCTCTTGCCGTCGAGGCCTTCGGTCCCGTTCGCCATCCCCCGCCTCATCTTGAGGACGGCCAGCTTGTCCCGGAGAGAAAACCGACGGAAGAGCCAAAATCCGCTCAAGAGATGCAAGGGGCTCGGAAGCGGCAGGGAGCGGAAACGGGACGGCGCGATCCCGGGCGCCGCGAAGTCCACGGCGAGGCTCCGCTGAAAATCCACGTTGCCGCGCGTCCCGATCGTCTCCAGGAATCGGAGCGTGTCCCGGTAGCAGCCCATGAGGATGTGCTGACCGTTGTCGAGGACGGCGCCCGAAGCCGGGTCCTTGAAGGAATAAGCCCGGCCGCCCAGATGGCCGCGGCGCTCGATCAGCGTGACGTGGTGCCCGCCGTTGGCGAGCTCCACCCCCGCCGCGAGACCCGCGAATCCGCCTCCGATGATGAGAACCTCTTTTTTCACAGCGCGCTCACCAGGGTCTTGGCCGCCAGGAGGATCTTCTCCGGCGCGCGGAGCGAGACCTTCTTCTCGAACACCGGATAACGCTCGGCGCGGGTCTTGTTCAGGAGGGCCCGGTAGAAGGCGGCCATCATCTGGGCCGGGACGATCTTGCGGCGTTTCTCCCCGGGAAGCGCCGCGAAGGCCTGTTCGAAATAGTCCGAGGCGCGCTCGGCCTCGAAATCCATGAGCCGCCGGAACGGCTCGGCGACCCGTCCCTCGAGAAGGTCACTCTCCGCGACCCCGAAGCGCTCGAGCTCCTCGCGAGGCAGGTAGACACGTCCGAGCTTGGCGTCCTTTCCGACGTCCCGGATGATGTTGGTGAGCTGAAACGCCTTGCCCAGGAGGACCGCGTAACGGCGCGCCGCCTCGTCGTCCGGGTAGCCGAACAGGTGATTGCAGAGGAGTCCGATCGTGCCCGCGACATGGTAGCAATACGTCTCGAGCTCGCCGAAGGTCGCGTAACGCTTCTTGTCCAGATCCATCTCCATGCCCGTCACGAGGTCGTCCAAATAGGACCGCGGAATCGAGAAACCCTCCACCGTGGCCTTGAGTTCCGGGAGCACGGGATGGGCGAGGGCCGGATCGGACACAGCCCCCTCCCCGTAACAGGCCGCCAGCCGCCGGCGCCACAGGGCGATCTCCCTCCGGGCCGTCTGCTCGTCGGCGGACTCGTCCACCGCGTCGTCGACCAGGCGGCTGAAGGCGTAAATGACGAAAATGGCGTTCTTCTTCGCCCGGGGCAGGAAAAAGAAGGACCAGTAGAAGTTCGACCCGCTCTCCCGGGCGATCCTAGAACTGTAGGAGAAACCGTCGGTCATGAAAAAAGAAAGAGCTTCATCAGCTCCCCCTTCGACAGGGTCGGCCGCCGCCGGAAGACGTCGTAATCGACCGCCTCGATCTTGTCCAAGATCCTCATCGGCCCCGACCACATGAGCGAGACCTGCCACTTGAGGCGGCGCTGACGTTTGCCGATCATCTCGAGGAGGGGCCGCCCCTCGTGGAAGAGAGACCTCGCCCGGGAGACCTGAAACTGCATGAGCGACCGGAAGGCGTCGTCCACGGTCCTCTTCTGAAGGCTTTCGTACGTGCAGCCGAACCGGCGCAGATCCTCCTCGGGCAGGTAGATACGGTCCTTGTCCAGGTCGACCGCCACGTCCTGCCAGTGGTTGACCAGCTGGATGCCGGTGCAGATCTTGTCGGACAGGGTGAGCGCCTTGGGGTCATCGAGGCCGAAAAGGAGAAGGACGATCCGCCCGACGGGATTGGCGGAATAGACGCAGTAAGTCTCGAGTTCCCGGTAGTCCTTGTACCGGCGCTTGGTACAGTCCATCCGGAAGGCGGTCAGCAGATCCCGGAGAAGCTGCGCGGGAATGCCCGTCTTCTCGACGGTCTCCGCCACGGCCATCAGGACCGGATCCTCCGCCTGGCCTTCCAAGGCGCGGTTGAGGAGACGCTCGTACGCCTCCAGCCGGTCCAACCGCTCCTGATTCGTGGACCCTTCGACCGTCGTTTCGTCGGCGACATCGTCCGCCGTGCGCGCGAAGGCATAGATGGCATAGACATACTTGCGCGCCGCCTTCGGGACGAACCAGCCGATGGGAAAATTCTCGTAATGGGATTTGGCGAGGCGTTCGCAATACGCGAAGGCCTCGGCCGTCGTTGGGTTAACGATCATGATCGGTGAATTGGGTGACCTTCCATTGCCCGCCGCGGAGGCGCAACTTGAGCCTCGCCGTTTTTCGAACGGCGTCGGATTTCTCGGGACGGAACTCGACATCGTAGAGATAATCCGCCTCTTCGGCCCCCTCCTTGGACCCGGCGATCTTGAAATGGATCTTGGGATGGTGCGCGCCGGGGTCGATCGCCAGCCCTTCCCGGAGGGACTGGCCTCCCTTGACCTTCTCGAGCGCGAGGCCGTCGGCCAGGCGCGAGGCTTCCTCAAGGTCCGCGTTCACGTAGTAGGCTTCCATAAAGGCGCCCGCCGTCGCTTCCGCGGGCGTCTTGTGTCCCGCGCCGCATCCCCAAGTGACGGCCGCGAGGGCCAACCAAAACAGCCTCTTCCGGCGAATCATGGACCTTTAGTACCCAGGACTTCGGAAAAGCGCAAGACGGGCCAGGAGCGTTCCCGGCCGATCTTGAGGAGCTTGGGATCGGGATTGACCAGATGGGGATGCCCCACCCGCTCCAGAAGAAAGATGTCGTCGATGCTGTCGGAATAGAAGTAGCAATCCTCCCAGGCCGCGCCGTGGGTCTTGACCGCCTCCTCCGCCGCCACGACCTTCCCTTCCCGGTAGTAGATCGGCCTTTGGAGCACGCGGGTCAGCCGGTTTTGCGCGTCAATCACAGGTCCCGCGCTGAAGAAGCCGGTCACTCCCAAAAACTCGGCGAGGATGCGGATCGCCATGGTGGGCCCGGAGGTGACGAGGTAGACGGGATGCCCCTGGGCCTTGTGTTCTCCCACCTTTGCGACGGCCTCGGCGTAGACGCGGGGCCTGATCCAGCGTTCGAAGCACTCGCGGCCCACCGCCAGGATCTCGTCCAGGGTGTGGCCCGCCATGTCGTCGATCGCGATCTGATAGAGCTTCTCGAGCGGGGCGTTCTTGCCCTCGTGGATGAGCGGGCTGAAGATGCGGTAGAAAAGGGCCGTCGGCAGGCGCCGCTTTTTTAGAATCCCCTTTTGAATGAGGGCGATCGTCGTGAAGAAACCGCTGTACCCCTTGATGATCGTCTTGTCGACGTCGAAGAAGACGAGATTATTCAAGGATGACACGGCGAAGCAGATCCGTATCCACCGGCCGTCCCTGGTAGAAGTCCTCGAAGATCCGGCTCGCGGCCTCGTAGAAGGCTTGCAGGAGGAGGAGCTGCAGGGCCATGAAGTCCCCGTCCTCCCTCTCTTCCCCCTCGCACCCCTTGGCGGCGGCCTCGAACTCTCCCTTGCATCGGTTGATGACGCGGAGCGAATCGTCGATGCCGGAGCGGACGCGGTCGAAAAAATCCTTGAGAAACTTGCGCGGGTAGTCGCGCGCGACTTCGTAATAGTCCTTGCGCGTCCCCTTCACCCACACCTTGCGCGCGAGCCCGTAGCCCTCGAGCATGCGGATGTTCACGCTGATGTTTCCCTTGGAGAGCTTGAGGACTTCCGCGATTTCGTCCAGCGACATGGGCTTCCGGGCCAGGAAGAGCAGCGCGTAGATCTGGCCGCCCACCTTGGAGACCATCCCCAGCATGTTGGCCGAAATCTTGCCCGCGCTTTCGATGAAACCGTCGCGGGCCCGGGCCAGGGATTCGTTCTTTTTCTCCGGTTTTTTGTGGTCGAGGAGTTTGAGCGCCATTCCGGCATTTCGTACCAGCGACGGATTGCGAAGACAACCGAAACGTTGTACGGGCATCCCCGTGATCCCCTATAAAGACCTCTCCCCGACGCACCGCTTTCCGTTCGTGACCCTCCTCCTCGTCGCCGCCAACGTCCTCGTTTTTCTCTACGAGGTTTTTCTGCCCGAGCCGGCCGCCACGGAATTCGTCTACCGGTATTCCGTCATCCCTCTCGAATTCCGGCTCGGCCACAACACCGAGCTTTCACCCGGGTTTCCCCCCATCGTCTCCATCTTCACGGCCATGTTTCTTCACGGAGGCTGGCTCCACCTGATCGGCAACGGGCTCTACCTTTGGGTCTTCGGGGACAACGTCGAGGACCGGATGGGCCCGGTCCGCTTCCTGATCTTCTACCTGCTCTGCGGCGTCGTGGCGACCTTGGCCCAGATCTACTCGAACTTCCGGTCCGACATCCCGGCCCTCGGGGCCTCGGGGGCCATCGCCGGCGTGCTCGCGGCCTACCTTCGCATGTACCCGAAGGGCCGCGTGGCGGTGCTGGTGCCCGTCTTCTATTTTTTGAGATCCGTCGTCCTCCCGGCCTGGCTGGTCTTGGGGCTCTGGTTCCTCCTCCAGATCGTGGAGTCCCGCATGGTGCCGGCCTCCCAGGCCGGCGCGGGCGGCGTCGCCTACTTCGCGCACATCGGAGGATTCGTGGCGGGTCTGCTCTTCATGCCGCTCTTCATGCCCGGAAAGCGGCCGCGGAGCGTCCGATGACGGGATCTCAGCCGGACTTCGCCTCCTGGGTCGGAGACCATGTCTTCACGGCGACGGATTTGGAGAATTACCGGCTCTGCCCCTATCGTTTTTATGCCTCCGCCTTCCTGAAGCTCCGGGAGGAGGATCCGTTCGAGGTCGAGATGAGCCCGGCGGAGATCGGGTCGCTGGTGCACAGGGTCCTGGAAAAGGTCCTGAGAACCCAAAAAGCGGCCCCGTCCCTCCTGAACGAGGAATGGGCCCGGTTCACCGCCGGCCGACCCCAACTGTCCCGCCCCCTCATCGCCTTTCAAAGACGGAGGATCGAGCGGATGCTCTCCTCCTTCACGGACGACCTCGAACGCGAACGGGCGGCCGCCTCCGACTGGACGCCCCGGCACTTTGAATGGGGTTTCGGTCAGGACTCCGCCCCCCTCGTCCTCAAGGATGCGGACGGGCGCCCGGCCTCCTTCCGGGGCCGGATCGACCGCATCGACGTGAACGAAAGGCTCAAGACGTTCCTGGTCATCGATTACAAGACCGGCTCGACGAAGATCACCGGCAATCAGATCAAGTCGGGGGAGGCCCTTCAGCTTCCGATCTACCTCCTCGCCGTCCAGAGGCTCCTTTTGAAGGACTACCAGCCGGCGGGGGCCGTCTACTACCAGCTCTCCGACATGTCGAAAAAGGACGGCCTCCTGCACGCGGAACGGCTGCCGGACTATCTGGAGGTGGGACCGCGATCGAGCTCCTATGTGCCCGCCGCCAAGTGGGACGGCGTTCTGGCGTCGATCGAGGCCCGGATCGGAGAAACCGTCTCGGCGATCCGGAAAACGGCGGCGTTTAAATCATCCCCCGAACCCTGCGAGCCCTTCTGCCCCTACCAGGACATTTGCCGGCTGAGGTCGGCGACCGCATGAAGACCCTGACCGCCAAACAACAGGCCGCCGTGCTCCACGGCCTGGAGTCGACCGGGGGCGACGCGGCGATTTTGGCCGGCGCGGGATCGGGCAAGACCTTCGTCATCGTCGAAAAGGTCGCCGCGTTGGTCGAGAGGCTGCATGTGCCCGAGGACAAGATCCTCGTCGTGACGTTCACGGAGAAGGCGGCCGGAGAGGTCCAGGACAGGATCGGCCAGCGTCTGGCCGCCGCAAGCGGCGTGCGGGCGTCCACCATCCACGGCTTCGCCGCCGATGTGCTCCGAGCGCAAGGCCAGGCGATCGGACTTCCGCCCGACTTCCGCATTCTGAACGAATTCCTCACGAATCTCGAAAAGGCCCGCGTCGTGCGCGAAAAGGCCCTGGAACGGATCGAGGCGGAGGACCCCGAGATTCTCGAAGCCGTCGGGCGCTTCGGATTCCGGAAATCCCTGGGTCTGTTCCTCGGTCTGCTCTCCGAGCCGCCGCACCGGAGGACCGGCTCCGCCTTCCCCGCGACGCTCGCGGCGCTCTCGGACGGTTACCAGGCCCGTAAGAAGGCCCTGAACGCGCTCGACTTCGACGATCTCGAAGCACGGCTGCTCGCCCTGCTCAAGGCCGACCCCGCCGCGTTCTCGAAAACATGGTCCTGGGTGATCGTCGACGAATTTCAGGACACGAGCCTCCTGCAATGGGAGATCATCGAAACGCTCCAGAAACTCTCGGGCGCGCGGCTGGTGATCGTCGGCGATCCGCGCCAGTCGATTTACCGCTTTCGCGGGGCGGACCCGTCGCTTTTCCTCAAGGTAAAAGGCGCCTTCGAGCGCTCCGGGGGCCGGGCCTTCGACCTGCCGGAGAACTTTCGTTCGGCCCCCGAGATCGTCGCCTTCGTCAACGCCGTCAGCGAGCCCCTGTTCGCGGAAAACTATCCCCCCATGAAGGCCGTCCGCGGTCCCGGGGGCGCCGTCGAGCGCCTTTTTCTCGAGGACGAAGGCACCCTGGGCGATCTCCGCGCCGCGGAGGCCGAGGCCGTCGCCCGCAGGCTCGCAACGCTCCGACGGGAGGGACAGCTCTGGAAAACAATGGCCGTCCTCTTCAAGACGCGCAAGGCCGTCCCGGCCTACGAATGCGCCTTCAAGACGCACGGCATCCCCTACCGGACCTCCTTGGGCGAGCCCCTCCTTGAAAGGCCCGAAATCCTCGCCCTCCTCTTTTGGATGGAGCGAAAGGCCGGGGCCTCCGAGCGGGAGATCCCCTTCCTGGACACCGGTCTCCGCCACTCGCCGCTCAAGGATTTTGCGGAGGAGATCTCTCCCGATCCCCTTCCCGCCTGTCTGGACGCCCTGTTTGAAAAGACGGAACCGCTCTTTCCCGAAAGCGCGCGCGCGAACCTCAGGGCCTTCCGGTCTCTCCTCAACGACTTGATGAGCCTGGGCGTGGGGCACTTGAAGGCCCTGGCACGGAATCTCCAAGCCCTCCGCGAAGAAGGCGCCCGGATCCCCTGTCCGCAGGAGGTCGACGTCCGGGAGGACGCCGTCACGATCATGACGGTTCACGGGGCCAAGGGGCTCGAATGGCCCGTCGTCGTCCTGGGAGACCTGAAGGCCGCTCCCGTCCGCCCGCCCTCTCTCTACCTCGCGTCGGACGACGGAGACCTGCTGCTCCAGGAAGGCGACGCCTCGGCCTCCGGCCTCAAGGACCGCATGGTCAAAAACGAGGCGTATCAGGAACGCGAGAGGCGCGAACGCGAGGAAAGCCTGGAGGAATCGAAGCGTTTGCTTTATGTTGCCTTGACCAGGGCCCGCGATCGCCTGATCCTGCCCTTGCCGATCGGGAACAAGGGAGAAGGAAAGGACCGCAGGTCCTCCCGTTGGAGCGAGTGGCTGACACGTTGAAGCCCGACACCCTCTTTCAGGAATCCCTCAAGCTCTGCGGCGATCCGGCCGAGGCCGAGTCGCAATGGGAGGGGCTTCGCCCTTGCTTGAGCGCGGAGGCCTCGAAGACCGACGGCCTCCGTTTCCTCTTCGCCCTCCTGGGCAACTCGCGGTTTCTCGTCCATCGGCTCCTGCAAGCCCCCGATCCCACCGCGGCGATCGACGCCCTCGTCCTGTCGCCCCACCTGCTCAAACCCAAGGAGGACGTCGAAATGCTGGAGGAGCTCCGCGCGGAGCTTCGTGCCGGGCGCCGGACGGAGCAAGCGCGCGTCGCCCGCCTTCTGCGGGACTTCAAATACCGTGAAATCACCCGGATCGCCGCCCGCGACCTCGCGGGTCTCGCCCCATTCGAGGAAATCGGGGCCGAACTGGCCGACCTGGCGGCCGCCTGCACCGAAGCCGCCGTCGAAGCGGCGGGCGAGATCGCGCGGGCCGGCGAGTCCGGCGGGTTCCGGGAAGCGTTCCTGGTGCTCGCGATGGGCAAGTTCGGCGGGCGCGACTTGAACTTCAGCTCGGACATCGACCTTCTCTATGTCCATGGGCGCCCGGTCGCGGCGGAGGCGGGCTCACGCAGCGTTTTCGAGCATTTCTGCCGCGTTTCCGAGATGGTCACGCGCCTCCTGCACGACCGGACGGAGGACGGCTTCGTCTTCCGCGTCGACCTGGATCTTCGTCCCGAGGGCAAGAGCGGCGTCATCGTCAACTCGGTCGACGCCCTGGCCTCCTACTACGAGATCTCCGGGGCCGACTGGGAGAGGGCCGCCCTGATCAAGGCGCGACCCGTGGCGGGCGACGCCGGGCTCGGCCGGGAAACCCTCGCGCTGATCGAACCCTTCGTCTTTCCCAAATACACCGACGCCTCGGCGATCGACGGCCTCAAGCGCATGAAGGAGAAGATCAACGCGGATCTCAAGAAATCAAAAGCAGGAGGCTTTCACGTCAAACTCGGCACCGGAGGCATTCGGGAGATCGAGTTTTTCGTGACGGCGTTCCAGCTCCTCTTCGGGGGCAAGGAGCCGCGCCTGCGGGAACGCCATACCCTGACGGCGCTACGCCTGCTGGGCCGCCTCGGCCTCGTCCCGGAGGAGGACGTTTCGCGTCTCGAGGAGGCCTATGTCTTCCTGAGGCGGATCGAGAACCGACTCCAGATGCAGGAGGAACGGCAGACGCACCGTCTGCCGACGGACGCCCCCGCCCTCGCGGCCATGGCCCGAAGGATGGGATTCGCGGCGACGGGCGATTTCGAGGCCGCGCTGAAGATGAAAACGGATTTCGTCGCCTCGTGTTTTGAAAGGCTGGCCTCATGACGCCGGAGAATCCCTACTGGACGTGGCTCCGGACGGCCCTCGCGGCCACGGATGGCTACGAGGAAAAACTCGACGCCCTACGCGTCTTCGCGCGCGCCCAGCGCCGCCGTCTGCAGGAACGCGACCAGGGTGGCTCGCTTCCCCTCACCGGCCTTTTCTTCGAGCTGTCGCTCTTGGCGGAGTCCGTCCTCTACGGCAGCCTCGAATCCGCCTGGCACGAGCTGCTGGATCGCCCCGGCGCCGAAGCGCCTCAAGGGGATTTTTCCGTCGTCGCCATGGGCAAACTGGGAGGGCGGGAGTTGAACTACCGCTCGGACCTCGACATCATCTACATCTACGAGGACGCCGCCGACCAGGAATTCTACGGGCGGCTCGGGGCGCGCATCCTCTCGGCACTCTCCCTGCTGACGCGCCAGGGCATCGCCTACGCCGTCGACACCGCCCTGCGTCCGTCGGGCAATCGGGGCACGCTCGTCTCCTCGTTATCCTCGTTCCTGGAGTATCACCGGACCCTCGGCCGGACCTGGGAGCGGCAAGCCCTCGTCAAGGCCCATTCGCTCTTCGGCCGCCCCGACCGCGACACCGGCTTTCCCGCGAAGCTCCAGACCGAGATCGAGGCGGTCGCCTATCAGACCTACGACCCCAAAACGATCGCCGGCGAGATCGACCATCTGCGGAGCCGCATGGAGCGCGAAATCGCCCGAGAAAGGCCCGGCCGTTTCAACCTGAAGACCGGCCGCGGGGGGCTCGTCGACATCGAATTCGCGGTCCAATACCTCCAGCTCGTTCACGGCCGGAAGAACCCCAAGGTACGGAATCGCAACACGATTTTGGCCCTGGCCTCCCTCCGGAGCGAAGGGGTTTTGGACCCCTCCCTTGCCGAAATCCTCGAGCGGTCTTATCTTTTCTTAAGGGAAATCGAGACGCGGCTGCGCCTCCTGCTGGACCAGCCGGGCGACGAGATCATCGAAGGGGCCGAATGGCTTGGCGAGTTGGAGGCGCGTTATTTCGGGGGCCGGGCGATCCTGCCCCGCCTGATCGAGACGCGCGAGAAAGTCCGGTCCGCCTACGAAAGGATCCTTCGCGGATGACCTCCGTCATTCAAGACCTGTCCGAACGCATCGCCGACCGGGCCCGCCCGCTTCAAGACTGGCTCGGCCGCCGCCTCTCCGCCCTTCCGGACGCCGAGCCGCCCGTCTACGCGTCCATCGACGTCCGCAACGCGGGCTTCAAGGTCTCGGTTGTGGACACGAACCTCTTTCCCGCCGGCTTCAACAACCTCTGCGAAACCTTCTCCGAGCGCGGGGCCGCCGCCTTCAAATCCTTCTTTCAGGCCTGGCATCCGTCGGTCCGCAAGGTGCTGATCTTTCCGGAAGAACACACGCGGAATCTCTTTTACTGGAAGAGCGTCGCGGCCTTGAGGGCGATGCTGACCGACGCCAAGCAGGGACCGGGCCTCGAGGTCGAGATCGGTTCCGCCTCCACGCGCTTCACGTCCGATCCATTTCCGATCGTCTGGGAGGAAGGACGAACGATCGAGGTCCGCAAGGTCCGGATGCAGGACGGCTTCCTGAAGACCGACCGTTTCATCCCGGACCTGATCCTCATCAACAACGACCTCTCCGGCGGCACGCCGGAATATTTGAAGGATCTCAAGCAACTCTTGCTGCCGTCTCCGTACCTGGGCTGGCACCGGCGGCGAAAGAGCGAGCACTTCCATCACTTCGCCGTCCTCGCCGCCGAGGCCGCGGAGATTTTGGGGATCGATCCCTGGCTCATCACGCCCCTCTCCGAGGCCGAAACCGGCGTGGATCTTTCCGACGGAATCTGTCTCAAGCGGCTCAAAGATACGGCCGACCGCCTGCTCGACCGCGTCCGCGAAAAATACCGGAGGCACGGCGTCGCGCGGGCCCCGTATCTTTTCGTGAAGAATAACGCGGGCACTTACGGGATGGGCGTCACCCACATCGATTCGGGGGACGCCTTTCTAAATCTCAACCGCAGGATCCGGAACAAGCTCGAGTCCTCCAAGGGAGGCTCGAAGGTCAGCGAATATTTGCTTCAGGAGGGCATCCCGACGGCCGATTTCTACCGCGGCAAGCCCATCGAGCCCGTCGTTTATCTCGTCGGCGGCGAGAACGTCGGCACGTTCTTCCGCATCCATGAAGAGAAAAACGAGCTGGAGAACCTCAACGCCCCCGGCATGGCGTTCGCCTGCCTCTGCTTCCACAAGGTCAAGCCCTCCGCCAACGGCAAGACTTACCAACTCACCTACGAAAATCGCGACCAACTCTTCACGGTGGCCTGCCTCCTGGGGCGGCTCGCCTCCTTGGCCTCCGTCCTCGAGCGCCACGATACCGCCCTCATCCCGGCGCGAAGCGCGTAACCCGTTGCGCCTCGCGTCATTTTATTTTTTGACATCGCTTTCTATCCATCCGTTAGAGGGTTACAATTTATGTTGTGAGATGGTTCTTTATCATAATGATACTCCTCCTGGCCACCGGGCCGGCGGGGCGGTCCGAGGCCGCCGATTGCAGCTCGGGCACGGGGCTGACCGTCACGGCCCCGCGGGACGGGGCGAGGACCATGAACCCCTCCATCACGATCCGCGGCTATCTTTGCAGCAATTATCCGCTCATCACGATCCGGAACCGGACGACATCCCTGGAAGTCATCACCGAGACGAGCGAGGTCTGCGACGGTTCGGAGTGCACCTACCACTTCGCGGCCCCGGTCCGGGAGCTGGCCCTGGGGGAAAACCGCATCACGGCGGAGATACCGGGCGATGAAATCGTCGAGATTGAGGTAATTCGAACGGCGCTGGCTTCATCTACGAGCGCCAGCGAGAGCCGTGCCGCGGGAAGCGGCGTGGCGGGATTGTAATTACTCGGCGAACGATTTTTCCATCTTCTCTTGCTCTTCCTTGCAGCGGATGCACAGGTCCGTGACCGGCCGGGCCTCCAGCCGCTTGGCGCCGATCTCCTCGCCGCAGGATTCGCACAAGCCGTAGGTACCTTCGTCCATCTTGGCGAGCATCTTGTCGATCTTCTTGAGAAGGACCCGCTCCCGATCACGGAGGCGGAGACTCATCGACTGCTCGGATTCGGAAGACGCCAAGTCCACCTCATCCGGCAGATCGTCCAGCGAGAATCCGATCCCCTGCTCCTTGACGGCGACCGCCGTCTTCAGAAGCTCTTCCTTCCGTCTCGTGAGCAGCTCCCTGAACTTTTTGGTGTCTTTTTTATTCATAATAGCGGGGGGAGATACCGCTCTCCTCCCCGAGCCCCCCATCTGAAAACAAATCCTCTCACCATTCGCTCCGGAAGGAAACCTTCCTTCGCTCTTTTTTGGTGTTTGAGTTTCGATATTCGCCTTGTTTTTGTCAACGGATTTCCGGTACGGACAATGCCGCTGTGCGTAACAAACTCAAGGCCCCGCTCCCCCTCGCCGAGATCTTGAAAATCGCGCTCAAGCTGCCCGTCTCGGGCCCTTCCGAGGTCGATTTTTTGGATCATCGCTGGGAGGAGCTCGTCGGTCCGAAGATGGCCTCCAGATCGCGTCCCGCCAAGGTATCAGGGAAAAGGCTCATCGTCGAGGTCACTTCATCGGCCTGGGCGAATGAATTCGAATTTCTCAGACACTCCCTCTTGGAAAAGATCCGCTCCCTCCCGGGGGCCTCTCCCATCGAGGAGATTCGCCTTCAAATAGAAACCCGTTCGGCGGCGGAGAGTGGATGGAAGACGAGGCCGCTCAAGAGCTTGGGATAGAAGAACGTCGTCTTCGGCGGCAGGACCATCCCCGTCTCGACAACCTCCTTCAGAACGCGCATCGGCGTCGTATTCAGCAAGAAGACGGCGTCCGACTGCGGCGTTGCCAGGGCCTCACGGGCGTCCTTGACGAACGTCATGAAGCGAGGGTCCTTTTCGTCCTCCTCCCGAAGACCCAACATCTCGCGAAAGATCACGCGATGCAGGATCAAGGTATCGACGGCCCGCAGCGCCGCCGGCACCTCCTTGAGCGCGGGGATCGAGTCCCGCCTCTCCGCGGACAGGGTGAGAAGCATCGGCTCCTCGCCGGGAAGGACCAACCCAAACGCTTGGGCACCGCGGGCGCCTTCGCCCTTCAGGGCCTGCAGCAGGGCTTCGTTCCCATCCGGAAAGGCCCTGAGGCCGAACAAGGCGGCCAGTTTTTTCCTAAAAGACTGCGGGTCGAATCCCGGCCAGTCGTGAAGGACCCGATGGGTCGGCAGGATGACGAGGCCGGGGTCCTCCATGTCGGAAAAGAACATCAGGACGTAATGGAAGGAGGCGTCCTCGGCGGCCTTCGCCCCTTCGGGACGGCTTTTCATCCATTCCCGGTAGGCGAGCGCCGTCTCGTATCGATGGTGGCCGTCCGCGATGAAAAGATTCTTCCGCCCGACGATCTCATCGGTCTTCCGGAACAAGGCCTGGTCGCTCACCCGCCACAGGCGCTGGCGAACGCCCTCCTCATCCGCGAAGTCGGCGAGCGGCTTGTCTTGAAAATGCGGCTCCAGCAGGCGGCCGAGGGCGTGCTCCGGGTCCGAATACAACGAAAAAATGGGGCTTAAGTTCGCGTGGCAGGACTTCATGAGCAGCAGCCGGTCGGCCTTGGGGCCCGCGAGGGTCTTTTCATGCGGCTGGATCTTGCCCTTGCCGAATTCTTCCAGCCTCCGGAGCGCCAAGAATCCCCGTCTCACGTGATGCGAGCCGTCCTTGAGCCTGAACTCCTGCTCGTACAAATAAAACGACGGTTCGGCATCGCGTTTCAAGACGCCCTCCCGGACCCATCGCTCCAGGTCGGCGGCGGCGCGCGTGTACCGGTTGTCGGCTGCGGTATCCTTGGGAAATTGATGACCCAGGATGACGCGCACGACGTTGTGAGGGTCGCGCTCGTAAAGCCGCCTTTGGGCGTCCTCATTGATGACGTCGTAGGGCGGCGCCGTCACCTTGGCCGGATCGAGCTTGCCCGAAGACAGGTCGTAGCGAAGACCACGGAACGGGGCGATCGTGGGGAAACGGTTCACAGGATTTCATCCTCCTCAAAGTACTTGAAGATCACGTCGGCCTTGATCATCCCCTCGCGGATGATCGCGAGCTTGTCCTCGGTGACGTCCACGACCGTGGAGCCGCCGGAGGGCGAGAGAGCGCCCGAGTCAATGATGGCGTCGATCTTGCCTCCGAAGTAGCTTTTGAGGTGGCGGAGGTTGAGCGACGGCGGAAAACCCGACAAATTGGCGGAGGTCGTCGTCAACGGCCGTCCCAGCTCCCGGGCGAGGGCCGTCGCCACCGCATGGGACGAGACGCGGATGCCGATCTTCCCGGTGTTGGTTGTGAGCCTCTTGGAGATCCGGTCGTTCGTGCGGAAGAGGATCGTGAGCGGCCCGGGCCAGAAAACGTCCATGAGGATCTTCGCCTTCTCGGGAATTTCCTGAACGATCGTGGCAAGCATGTCGCGGTCGCTCACGATGACGGCGACCGGATTTCCGTAATCCCTCCGCTTGACGTCGAAGAGACGCTTGATCGCGGCGTCGCTCGTCACGTCCGCGCCGAGCCCGTAGAAGGTCTCCGTCGGGTACGCGCAGATCCCCCCTTTGCGGAGGATGTCGACCACTTGCCCTATTTTCGCCGGATCGGGATTCTCGGGATCTATGTGAAAAACTTCCGTCATGCGGCCGATCGCCTCATCTTCCGGTCCTTCTCGGCAACCTGCTTCGCCAGCTTCCTGCGGTAAGCGGCGAGCTTCCTCCTCAGACCCGCGCTCGAAACTCCGAGAATCTCGACGGCGAACATCCCGGCGTTGAAGGCGCCTCCCTTGCCGATGGCCATGGTCGCGACGGGAACGCCGCCGGGCATCTGGACCGTGGAAAGGATGGAGTCCAGCCCCTTCAACGCCGACGAATCGATGGGGACGCCGACGACGGGGATCGTCGTGTGCGCCGCGACCACGCCCGCCAGGTGCGCCGCGTGCCCCGCTCCGCAGATGAGGACCTTGAGGCCCCTCCGTTCGGCGGAGGTCGCGTAAAGCATGGTGCGCCGGGGCGAGCGGTGCGCCGAGGCGATCACCATTTCGTGAGGAACCCCGAAGTCCTTCAGGACCCTCGAGGCCTCGGTCATGATCGGAGCGTCCGAATCGCTGCCCATCAAAATTCCGACGATTGGTTTCATGATTTCATTCCTTTCAATCCGATATCTCTCCGGTAATGCATTCCCTTGCAATAGATCTTCTCGCACGCGTCATAAGCGCGTTCGCGCGCCTGCCGCAGGTCCCGGCCCAGGGCGGTGACTCCCAAAACGCGCCCGCCGGAGGTCACCACCTTGCCGTCCCTGACCCGTGTCCCGGCGTGGAAGACGACGGTTTCCGGAACGCTTCCGGCCTCCCTGAGGCCTTGGATCTCGTCTCCCGTCGTCACATCCCCGGGGTAACCGCGCGCCGCCATGACCACGCAGACGGATGATCCCTCGCGCCAGCGAATGACGCGGCCCGAAAGACGGCCCGCGATCACCGCCTCCATATCGTCGACGAGATCACCCTCCCACCGGACCATGAGGGCTTGCGTCTCGGGGTCCCCGAACCGGACGTTGTACTCCAGGAGCTTCGGCTCCCCCGAACGTCCGATCATCAGGCCGGCGTAGAGGATCCCTTTGTAATCGATGCCCCTCGCCTTGAGGCCCCTGAGCGTGGGCTTGAGGATGTTTTCGATCACCCGCTCCCGCACGGCGGCGGTCACCAGGGGGGCCGGGCTGTAGGCGCCCATGCCACCGGTATTCGGCCCCGTGTCGCCCTCCCCGACCCTCTTGTGATCTTGACAGGAGTCCAGCGGCAAAATGGACGCCCCGTCGACCAGGGCCAAAAAGGACGCCTCCTCACCCTGGAGAAACTCCTCGATGACGACCTTTTCGCCGGCCGGGCCGAAGGCCTTCTTGTTCAGGACTGTATCCAGCGCCGCCAGGGCCTCGGAGCGGTCCTGGGCGATGAGGACGCCCTTTCCCGCCGCCAATCCGTCGGCCTTGACGACCACCGGGTAGGATTGGGTGGCGAGAAAATCGACGGCCCGGGCATAGTCCTCAAATACCTCGAAGCGCGCCGTCGGGATCTCCTGCTCCCTCAAAAACTGTTTCGTCCAAGCCTTGGAACCTTCCAAGACGGCGGCGTCCTTCTTGGGGCCGAAAACCGGAATCTTCTCCGCCTCCAAGAGGTCGGCGAGCCCCAAAGTCAGCGGCAACTCCGGCCCCACGACGACCAGGTCGACCGCCTTCTCGCGGGCAAGAGACGCCAAACCCGGCAGATCCTCGGCCTTGACCGCCGCGTTCTCGGCCATGTTCCGGGTCCCGGCATTGCCCGGGGCGCAGTAAATCTTCTTCACGCGGGGGCTCCTCGCGAGCTTCCAGGCCAACGCGTGTTCCCGTCCGCCGCTTCCGACGAGTAAGATCTTCACGCCGTCCGCTGTAGCGTCGCCGATCCTTGAAATCAAGAAGACTCGTCACGGTGTTTGGAGAAAACCATTGCGTAAACCATCGATCGTTCCCATAATCTTTCACCAATCCCCGAGGAGGGCTTCATGCGAATTGCTGTCTTGGCGGTCCTGTTCACGCTCATCGTCCCGGAACTGGTCGCTCAAACTCCGGAATCCGCCCCGGCGGCTCCCCCGTCCGCGGCCGCAAGCACCGTCGACGCCGCCGCCCTCGTCGCCAAGGCGGACGCCATCCGCGTTCCAACGGGCTCTTACGAATTCGACGCCGTCGCCACGAGCTTCGAGGGCGACCAGAAAAAGTCCGAGAACGGTTACAAGGCCTACGTCAAGAGCCTGGACCAGTCCCTCGTGGCCTTCACCTCCCCGGCTTCCGAGCGGGGAAAAAGCCTCCTCATGCTGGGCGATGACCTGTGGATCTATCTCCCCAACGTCAAGAAGCCCGTGCGCATCCCGCTGCAACAGAGGCTGGTGGGCGACGTCTCCAACGGCGACATCACGCGCATCAACCTGGCGGGAGACTACACGGCCGTCTATGCCGGAGAGGCGAACGTGAACGGAACCGACTGCCAGGTGCTCGACCTGACCGCCAAGAACGAGTCCAAGACGTACAACAAGATCAAGTATTGGGTCGCCAAGGCGGATGCAAAGCCCGTCAAGGCCGAGTACTTCACCGTCTCCGGCCAGTCGCTCAAGACCTGCCTGTTCGAGGACTTCCGCCAGGAGGCCGGGGCGCTTCGTCCCATGAAGCTGACCTTTCAGGACTCGATGAATGCGTCCAAGAGATCCATCCTTGTTTTCCAGAATATGGTGACCAAGTCCCTGAGTGACAACATGTTCACCAAGGACTACATGAAGACGCTCGAGTGACAGCGCGCCTTCTCGTCATTCTGGCGTTCTTCGCCCTGACCTTATCTCCCCTTTCGGCCCAAGAGACGGCTCCGCAGTCCTTGCCGGCGGAGACACAGCCCGAGGCTCGTCACGAAGCGAGACCCGAGCCCCCCCCTGCGGCGACTCCGCCGACCGCAACCTCCAAGCGGTCCTGGTGGGACGACAACTTCATTCTCACGGGCGAGGTCCGCCAGGAGACCGCCGTCCGCGTCGCCTCCCCGAAAAACTTCAGTAAACTCAAGGAGTGGGTCCGCATCGACCTCAAGTTCGTCTTCAACGATCACTTCAAGCTTCGGATCGGGGGCCGAGGCTGGGTGGATGCCGTTTACGACCTGACCGACCAATACCCCAAGCCCGTCGTGACCAACATGCGCGCCGAGGCCCTGATCCGCGACGCCTATCTGGACATCACCTATCCCTACGTGACCATCCGCGTCGGCCATCAGCAGATCGTCTGGGGCGAGGCCCTCGGGCAATTCTTCGGCGACGTCGTGACGCCCAAGGACCTGCGCGAGTTTTTCCTGCCCAGCTTCGAGGATATCCGCCTGCCCATCTGGGCGATCGACGTCCAGTACAGCTTCGCTCCGAACGCCAATCTGGAGCTCGTCCTTTCTCCGGACCGGACGGTGGACAAGCTCGCCCTTCCCGGCGCGGATTTCTCCTTTCGCGTCCCATCGGAGGCCGGAATCGAGGAGGTCCTGTTGCCCGACAACCGTCCGGACACGGACTTCAAACACTGGAACGCCGGAGTGCGCACCTCTTGGCTGGTCTCGGGGTGGGACTTCGCGGTCTTCTATTACACGAGTCCCGATCACTTGCCGTCTCTGGCCAAGACGTTGACGCTCGATACCGTGACCGGATCGCCCCTTGTCCTGCTCGACCCCGTCCACGAGCGGGTCCACAACCTGGCGGCAACCTTCAGCAAGGGAATCGGAGAATCGGTGATCGCACGGGGCGAGTTCGTCTACACGGCCGGGCGACTCTTCAACACGAGAACTCCGGCGGTGAACCGCGGCCTTGAGGGCAAGGGTCAGCTCCGCTACGTCCTTGGATTCGACTACGACATCGGCGGACACCTGCTCTTGAACAGCGAATTCCAGCAGGAGGCGATTTTGGGATCGGCGGGCAACATCACCGACCAACGCTTACGCACCTGGATGTTTTTCCGGATTTCATCTCGCCTTTTGGACGACAAGCTGAGACCCGAACTCATCGCGATCGTGGGCTTGGATGGCGGCGATACGCACTTCGGCCCCCGCCTCTCCTACGATGTGACCGATTCCGTCAACCTCACGTGGGGCGCGGACGTCTTCAGCGGCCCGCGAAACCAGCTCTATGGCCAGTTCGACGGCCAGGATCGCATCTTCATGAACACACGATGGCGGTTTTAGATCTATAAGGCACTGAATTAAATTACATTTCCTGATTTGTTTTTAATTTTGTCATCAAAATACGTCTATTTTCAAAGTATCTTTTGCCACATTTTGCCTCGCGTGGTAATTTACCGGAATGCCCGAGACGATCATCCAGTCCAACGACGTCGTCAAAGAATATCAGATGGGAAAAATCACGGTGATGGCCTTGAAGAAGCTCAATATCGCCATCGCCTCCAGTGAAATGCTTTGCATCATGGGACCCTCGGGGAGCGGTAAGTCGACGCTTCTGAACCTCCTGGGACTCTTGGATTTTCCGACGGCCGGCGAGGTCCTCCTCCACGGCATTCCAACCCATCGCCTCTCCTACGCCAAGGCGGCCAAGCTCCGGAGCCAGTACCTCGGCTTCATCTTCCAGTCGTTCAATCTTTTTCCGATGCTGAACGCCTTCGAGAACGTCGAATACCCGCTCCTCTTCCTGCCCTTTACGAGGCAGGAAAGGCGTGACCGCGTCTGGGAGGCCCTCTCCGACGTCCAGTTGCGCGAAGTCGCCCTGCACCGCCCCGACGAATTGTCCGGGGGCCAGCGCCAGAGGGTCGCCATCGCCCGGGCCTTGGCCACGCATCCCTTGCTGATCCTGGCCGATGAACCGACGGCGAACCTGGACTCCGAATCGGCCGAGGCCGTCATGGCCGCCATGCACCGACTGAACAAGGCCCGCCATACGACGTTCGTTTTTTCCACCCACGATCCGCGCGTCATGCATCACGCGACGCGCATCGTGCGCTTGAGCGATGGGGTGATCCAACATGACAATCTCCAGGCAACTGTTACGGATCTCGTTCCAAAACGTCTTTCGAAATAAGCGAAGGACGATCCTCACCCTCCTGATCCTCGCCCTGGGCAGCACCGGGCTCATGGTCGTGAGCGGGTTCTTCGAGGGCATCCACGACAGCTTCCGCGAACAGTACATCCACAGCCAGACGGGCCACCTGACGGTCAACGTCGCGGGTTATGACGCCAAAGGCGTTTCGGCACCGCTCGATTACCTCATGAAAAACCGGGTCCAGGTGCAAAAGGCGATCGAGTCCAATCCGCACGTCCTCTACACCGTACCCGTCCTCAAGTTCGGCGGCATGGCCTCCACGGACAAGACGAACGTGGCGGTTCTGGCAATCGGGGTGGACGCCGTCAATGAACAGAAGATGTCCGTCCACAAGTACTCGAAACACAAGGGTGGGGCGACGAACATCGCGGAGGGCCGGCCGCTCGACCCCAACGACCCTTACGGAGTCATCCTGGGAAAAGGCCTCATGCAGGCCCTCGGGCTCAAGGTCGGCGACCGGTTCAATTTCCTCACGACCCGTCAGGCGGGGGCCATCGACGGAGCCGAATTTCAGGTCCGCGGGGTCTTTCAGACGATCTTGAAGGAATTCGACGACAGGGGCCTGAAGATGAACCTGGCAGCGGCCCAAAAGGTCTTGGGCGTCGACGACCAAATCCACAGCCTGCTCGTCATGCTCGACAGGACCGACCACACCGGCCTGGTCCTGGGCCAGTTGAACCAAACGATCAAAGAGGAAAAACTCGGCGCGGAGATCGTGACCTGGATCGAGCAAGGGCACATGTACCGCCACGGAAGCGCCTTGTTCAAGAAGATCGAGGCGACCGTCCAGCTCATCATCGCCATCGTCTTCGTCTTCAGCATCGCCAACACGATCAACATGGCCATCTTCGAGCGCATGCGCGAGTTCGGGACGATGATGGCGATCGGCAATAGCCGGAGCTCCGTCTTCTTTGTTATTTTCACCGAGGCGGCGATCATCGGCGTCCTCGGCGCCCTCCTGGGTATCGGCGCGGGAACCGCCGTCGCCGACGCCATCTCCTCCATCGGCGTGGAGATGCCCCCGCTTCCCGGATCGACGATCGGCTACATGGCCCTCATCCTCGTCAATCCGCTCATCGCCTTGAAGGTTTTCCTCTTGGCCCTGTCCTCAACGCTGCTCGCCGCGATCCTGCCCGCCTGGCGGGCCAGCCACCTCGAAATCGTCCATGCGTTGGGATATGTATAGGCCCGTTCAGCCACCGAATTAATTCGGTGGCTAATGTCGGAAATGCCGCACGCCGGTGAAGACCATGGCGATCCCGCGCTCGTCGGCCGCCTGGATGACCTCGGCGTCCTTGATCGACCCGCCCGGTTGGACGACGGCCGTAATGCCGGCCTGAGCGGCCTCATCGATGCTGTCCCGGAACGGAAAGAAGGCGTCCGAGGCCATCACCGCGCCTTTCATCGGAGACCGGGCCTTGGAAGCGCCTATCTTCGTGGCGTCCACACGGCTCACCTGTCCCCCGCCGATCCCGATGGTCCGGTCGGAAGCGGCATAGACGATCGCGTTCGACTTGACGTGTTTCACGACCTTCCATGCGAAGGACAGGGCCTCGAACTCCGCCTCCGTCGGGCGCCGTTTCGTAACGACCTTCGCCTCTTTCACGTTGACGCCCGCAAGATCCCTATCCTGAACCAACAACCCTCCCACCACCTTTCTCAAGTGAGGTGAGGCGTTGCGATTTTCCCGCCTCCAACCCTTCCAGCCGGGCAATTCCATCAGGCGGATGTTCTTTTTGGCCGCCAGGACATCCAAGGCCTCCTTCTCAAAACCGTGCGCGATCACGCACTCGTAGAAGTCCTTTCCGATCTCCTTCGCGGTTTCGGCGTCGACGACGGCGTTGAGCGCGATGATCCCGCCGAAGGCCGAGGTCGGGTCGCACTCGCGGGCGTTTTTAAAGACATCTCTTAAGACGGTCCCCCTCGCCACGCCGCACGGCGTGGCGTGCTTGACGATGACGGCCGCCGTTTCCTCGAACTCCTTCGCCGCTTCCAAAGCGGCGTCCAGATCCATGATGTTGTTGTAGGACAACTCCTTGCCGTGCAATTGGCGCGCGGTGGCGACGCATGGCTCGTCCCCGCCCCCTACGGGGGCCGCTTCGCGGTAGAAAGCCGCCTTCTGATGCGGATTCTCCCCGTAGCGTAATTCCTGGATTTTGCGGCCCTGATAGTTGAACGCTTCCGGCCACTTCCCTTCCCGGCCCCCGGTCAGGTAATTCGCGACGGCCCCGTCGTATCTCGCCGTGAGGATGAAGACCTTTCGGGCGAGGCGGAACTTCGTTTCCCCTGAAACCGCGCCGGTCCGTTGAATTTCCTCCAGGACGGCCTGGTAATCGGCGGGATCGGTGACCACCGCCACGTCCCGCCAGTTCTTGGCCGCGGCGCGGATCATCGTGGGACCGCCGATATCGATGTTCTCGATCGCGTGTTCCAACGAAACGCCGGGTTGGGCGATGGTTTGCTCGAACGGGTAGAGGTTGACGGCCAAGAGGTCGATCGGTCCAATGCCGGACGTTTTCAATTCCTCGAGATGCCGCGGATTGTCGCGCATCGCCAGGATCCCACCATGGATCTTGGGATGAAGCGTCTTGAGGCGCCCGTCGAGGATCTCCGGCTGGCCCGTGTAGTCCCCCACTTCCACGACGGCGACCCCGGCGTCCCTTAGGAGCTTGGCCGTCCCTCCCGTCGAGAGGATCTCGATCTTGAGGCCGGCCAATCCCCTGGCAAATTCGACGATCCCCGTTTTGTCAGAAAGACTGATGAGAGCTCGCTGGATTTTCATGAATTTACCTGAGCGATGCGGCCCCTAGCAGGCTCTTGATGTCGTTGTCGACGAATTTGAGGCCCGCCCCGAGAAACCAGTCGGGATCCTGCTGCTTGGAAATGAAGTCATCCACGCCCGAAACGAGGAAGATGTTCTTCGTCACATTCACGCTGCCCAGCACCTTCAGGTGCGGGCGCAGGTCGTTGTCGGTCCGGAAATCGAAGGCCGAAAATTGGACGCCGAACGGCCCGTACCGGTAGTCCACGCCGACACCGCCGCGCGATTCGATCAACCCCCCGCGGAGCGTGAAATTGTGGAACTCCTTGGCGAGCTGGGCGGAAACAAGGAACTTGTCCTTGTCCACAACGTTCTCTTCGGTGACGACGGTCGTCGTGGAACCGCCGGCGCTGACGTCCGTCGTCGTGACCTTCGTGACCGGCGACGGATTCGGGTCGACCACGAACTCGAGCAGGAAGTACTTGTCCGGGCGGGGTTTCACGGCCAGGCCGACGTAGTTTTTGAAATCCTTGGTCTCCCCCAGGTACTCGACGTGGTAGCCAACCTCGAACTGGAACCGGTTGATGCCGCCGACCGTCTCGCTGACCCCGCGGGCCGCCTCGTTCAAGTTGTCGGCGAGCTCGCCGTCGTTGACCAGCCGTCCGATCGTACCGCGCCCCTCGTCCACCTTGCGCGTGATGTTGTTGAGGCGCGCCATCGTATCCTTGAGCGACTCCTTGCGGTCCGCCATGACCTCTTCGATATCGCTCGAAAAATGCCTCAGATTGGCGATGATGGCGTTGACGCTCTCCTGGTTTTGAACGGTGATCTCGGAGAGCTTCTTCGTGAACGTCTCCATGTTCTTGAGGACGCGGTTCACGGGCCCCGACTCGTCCGCGACCATTTTCTTGAGCGACTCCGTGATCTCCTTTACGTCGGACGCAATCTGGCCCAAATCGACGTAAGGGTTGGTGGCCGAGATCCGCCCGCCGCCCTCGATAATGCCCGTGCTGGGATCGCCCGGCTTCAGCTCGATGTAGGTCTCGCCCAAGAACCCCTTCGTGCGCACCTGGGCCACGGCGTCTTGGCCCAGCACGACCCTCTTGTCGATTTGCAGGTCCGCCTTGGCCCGCCTCCCGTCCTGGAGGTCCAGCCTTTCGACGTGACCGACCTGAATGCCGGCGACCTCCACCGGGGTCTTCAGGGTCAGCCCCTCCGCCGAGTCGAGAACGACGGTCACCTGGTAGGCACCGCCTCCGAACAGTCCCTTGTCGCTCACGCGGACCGTCGCCCACGCGATGATGAGCAAGGCCGCGGCGGCAAATATCCCCACCTTGAGCTCGGCCGACGATTTCTTAATCACCTTGGCGCTCCAGGAAGCGGCGGACAAACGGATGGCGGCTCTTCCGGAAGGCCTCCGGAGCGCCGTTCTCGATGATCACGCCTTCGTGCAGCATGGCCACATGGTCGGCGACCTGGAACGTGGCCTCGATGTCGTGGCTGATGATGACCGACGTCACCCCCGTCTTGTTGTGGGTATCGACGATGAGGCGATTGATGGTGTCCGTCATGAGCGGGTCGAGTCCGGTCGTCGGTTCGTCGTAGAGAATGATGCTCGGTTCTAGGGCAATCGCCCGAGCGAGTCCAACCCTTTTTCTCATTCCACCCGACAATTCCGAAGGCATTTTGTCCAGCGCGGCCTCCAGCCCCACCAGCGTCAGTTTTTCCTTCACCCGCCGGGCGATTTCCTCGTCCGAAAGGTCCGTGTGCTCCCGGAGGGGAAAGGCCACGTTGTCCTCGACGTCGAACGAATCGAAAAGGGCCGCGTTTTGGAAAAGCATGCCGAATTTTTTCCGGAACTCGTTGATCTCCCGGTCGCCCAAGGTCGCCAGGTCCGTGCCGTCCACCACGACCCGTCCGCGGTCCGGCCGGATGAGGCCGATCATGTGCTTGAGAAGAACCGATTTTCCCTCGCCGCTGGGCCCCAGGATGACCGAGATCCTGCCCTTGGGCAGATGAAGGTTCAGTCCCTTGAGGACGGCGTTGCCGTTGAACGATTTCCAGACTTCCTCGAAGCGTATCATCAGTTCCCCGGAAAAACTTCCAAGATCCACGACGTCAGGAAATAATCCATCACCAGAATGACCACCGACGAGATCACCACCGCCTGTGTCGTCGAGCGCCCGACTCCCTCCGCGCCTCCGTAAGTCCGGTAACCGCGCTGGCAGCTGATCAGGCCCAGCATCGCGCCGAAGAACGCCGCCTTGATCAGCCCTCCGACCACGTCGTCGACGTCCACGTAATAGATCAGTTTCTGCGTGAAAACGACGGGCTCGATGTGGAGCAAGTGCACCGCCACGAAGTAGGCGCCGACGATGCCGATATAGCTGAAGATCCCCGCGAGGAGCGGCAGCATCAGGACCGAGGCGACGACGCGCGGGACCACAAGATAGTGCATGGGATTCACAGCCATCGCGGAGAGGGCGTCGACCTGCTCGGTGACCTTCATCGTGCCGATCTCGGCCGCCATCGCCGATCCCGCGCGGGCGGCCACCATGAGCGCGGTAAAAACCGGCGCGATCTCGCGTGTGAGCGCGAGCCCCACCGTCGACCCGACGAAGATCTGCGCGTTGAACTGACGGAAGGCGTAGCCCGTCTGCAGGGCGAAGACCATGCCGGTAAAGGTGCCCGTCAAAGCGATGATGGGAAGGGACCGGACGCCGATGAACTCCATCTGCCGGAAGAAGACCGACTTCCGGAACGGGCGCGCGAACAGCCAGCGGAAGAACGACCTCGCGAAGAGCAGGAACTCACCCAGCTCGTGCACCCACACGATGAAAAAGCGGCCCAGGGCCTCGACGAGTTTAACGAAAAACACGGTTCACTCTTTCCGAAATGCGGCAAAAAATCTCGTAGGAAATGGTCTCGGCCTTTTCGGCCAAGTCCTCGGCCCGGATCTCCGCCTTTCCTTGGCGGCCCAGCAAGACCACTTCATCGCCCACCGACGCGCCCGCGACGCCCGTCACGTCGATCATCATGAGGTCCATGCAGACCATGCCCGCCACCGGGGCCTCTTTCGAATGGATCAGGACCCGGGCGCGGTTGGACAGAAGGCGTGGGTAGCCGTCCGCGTACCCCACCGGCACGATCGCGATGCGCGAGGGCTTTTTGGTCTTGTACGTGCGGTTGTAACTCACCGGTGTCCCGGACGGGACGTCCTTGAGGGCGATGACGTGGGATTTCCAGGTCAGAACCGGCTTGAGCGGGACAAGCTTACGGTCCCTCTCCAAAGGATACGCCCCATAGAGGGCGATCCCCAATCTGGCCATGAGCTCCGCCCCTGCACCGCCCAACTTCCCGTCGATACTCGCCTGGCTGTTGGCGAGGTGAAAGGTTCTGGAGACACCCTCCATCCCGAAGGCCTCCCCGAAAACCTCCCGCGCCTTCTCGAAGGCCTTCGCTTGTTTGGCGGTATAGGGTCCGTCGCCCGCCTCCGCCAGATGGCTCAGGAGGCCTTCCGGCTCCACGAAGGGCAGCTTTTTGACCGCCGCGCACGCGGCCGGGAAGTCTTTGGGCAGGAATCCCAGCCGCGTCATGCCCGTGTCCACCTTGAGGTGGATGGGAAGTTTCTTGCCCGACCGCGCCATGAAATCGCTCAAGGCCGCGGCCGACTCCAGGTCGTAGACGACGGGGGTGAGCTGGTAGCGAACCAGGGCTTCCTTCTGATCGCCCACCATCCCCAACAGGATCAGAATCGGCCTCTTGACCCCCGCCTCGCGGAGAGAGATCCCCTCGTCGACCGTCCCGACGCCGAAGGCATCGGCCCCTTCATCTTGAAGCGTCTTGGCGACCCGTTGCGCCCCGTGGCCGTAGGCGTTCGACTTGACGACGCAGAGGGCCTTGACGCCGGCCGGCAAACAACGCCGTAATTGCCGGTAGTTGTGCCGCAAGGCCTCGAGGTCCACTTCAACGAATGTGGGTGAAACGCGTTTCATTTCTTGCCGAAAAAGCCGCGCAAAGTTATAGGGTTCGGCTCCATTATGTCAATTCGCTTAACTTTTCTGGGGCATTCGACGGTTCTGATTCAAGACGGCCCCTCCGCCATCCTGACGGACCCCGTCTTTGGCGACCGGGTCCTGACGGCCCGGCGTCGCCAGCCCTTCCCGGTCGACATCAACGACTTGCCCAGACCCACCGCCGTTCTCATCTCCAATGCGCACTATGACCACCTGGATCTGCACGCCCTCAAGTTCTTTGATTCGAGCGTCCCCATCGTCCTGCCTTTGGGGCTGGGAAAACTGGTTTCCAAATTCGTGAGGAATCCGATTGTGGAGATCGGCCACGGCAACTCGCATCAGGTGGCCGCCGGTCTGGGCGTCACGGCCTTTCCCGTGAATCATCGCGGGTTCCGGCTCTCGGGCTTCACCTACCGCGGAACCAACGGCTATTGGATCGAACTGAATGGTTCGAGGATCTTCTTTCCGGGTGATACGGGCTATCGGGGCGATTTCGAGGCGTTTCGCGACCCCGACGTCGCCCTCCTCGCCATCGGCCCCTGCCATCCGGCCTGGATCATGAGACGACGCCATCTCACGCCCGCGGATGCCATCCGGGTGATGGAGGAAACGGGTGCGAAAAAGATGATTCCGATCCACTGGGGCGCGTTCAAGCCATGGTTCAACGGCGCGGACGCCCCGCTGGAAGAACTCAAGAAGATCGTCGCTGATCGAAATTTCGGAGACCGGGTGGCGATCCTCCAAGCCGGCGAGCTCCTGACGCTCTAGCCTGACTTAGTGAGGAAGGAGCCGGGCCTAACGGATCAGGCTGCATCCGCCGGAGTCCGAGCCTCCGCCCGATCCACCGCTCGTGCCTCCCGTCGTCTCCCCACCGGTGGTCGTTCCGCCCGTCGTTCCGGCGGGGATCAAAGTGCAGTCGGCGGCGCAATCGACGCCGCCGTCACAATCCTCCACGCCGGCCTGAACGAAACCATCCCCGCAGGAAGCGGCGGCACAGGTGGAAAGACAGGCGTCGGTCTCGTCGGCGTTGCCGTCGTCGCAGGCCTCGGGCGACTCCACAACACCGTTCCCGCACGCCGGATCGGTCACGAGCTGGCCGAAGATCTCGCCCTCCAACTCAACCAATGGCGGCACGTCGTCGACGCCGCTCCAGACCACCAAGGAAATGTTGTCGGCCGAATCGTAGGCGACGTTCGGAAATTGGACGGCGTAGGCCGCCGTCCCGATCCCCATCATATCACTCAAGCGGACGTTCGAACCGATCAAATCTCCCGCGGAGGCGTCGGCACCCGCCGCGACCCGCTGGCCGAAAATCTCGATGTCTTCGTCGACCTGGCCGCCCTGGTCCGTATCGCCGTACCAGACGACGAAATATTCATCGTTCGCCGAATTATAGGCGACGGCCGGAATGAAGCCGCCGAAGTTGGAATCGCCGTCCGGGCCCATGAAGCTGATCCGAATATCGTTGGTGCCGGTCTCGTCGCCCGCGGCGCCCACCCTCTGTCCGTAAATTTCATTTTCGGTAGCCGCCGCATCGTTGCCTTGCCAGACCACGAGATATTCGTCGTCCATGGAATTGAAGGCGATCCGGGGGACGTCAGCGAAGAAAATGAAATCGGTGTCTGGTCCCATGTCGCTCAACTGGCGTTCGACTCCTATTCCAACGGCGTTGGCGTCCAAGCGCTGACCGAAAATTTCGGTCCCGGGATGGGGATCCGTCGATTTCGCTTCCCCGAAACAGTCGCATCGGAAGACGGCGAAGTATTCGTTATCGACCGAATTGTAGGCCACGTCCGTGCGGTCCGGCTCCAGGAAGTTGCCCACGAGTTCGCGATCCGGATCCGGGACGCGGAGAACCGTCTGAGAACCGATGAAAGAACCGTCGCTTGCGCCGATGCGTTGCCCAAAAAGGTCCCCCTGCTTGCCCGTGAAAGCGGAGTCGAAGGCCATCCAGACGACGAGGTACTCGTTGTTTGCGCTGTTGTAGGCGACAGACGGCCGAAGGCCTGCAGGGCCCGCGTCTCCGTCGGTGCCTGTCACGCTGATCCGGAAGTCGTTGTCTCCAATTTCCTCTCCCGTCGCCGCATTCACGCGCTGCCCGAAGACTTCCCTTTCGCCGTCGGCAAGAGGCGCCCCGCTAAAAGTTCGCCCGACATCGGACCCTGCCCATACAACCAGATACTGATTGTCCTGGGAATCGTAGGCCACACGGGGCTCGTCGTTGAAAGAGGACGATGTCGGATTCGCCGAATCGTCATCCCCGATGTCGCTCAAGCGGACGCGCGCCCCCAACAATTCGCCCGTCTTGGCGTCGAGCCTCTGTCCGAAGATCTGAGCGGCGCCGTTCGTCACCGTATCCACGTCATCGATCCCGATCCAGACGACGAAGAATTCGTCGGCAGCGCTGTTATAAGCGACATCGGGTTGGCTCCCCGCATAACTGGTATTGCCATCGGGTCCCATGTGACTGATCCGGAAGTCGTTGAGTCCAATCTCGTCGGACCTTGCTGCCGGGGGGACTGCCAACAGAGCGAGAAGCGCCATGGAGCTCACGGAGAGAGAGCCTTTGAAGCCCATAAGATAACCTCTTTTGTTTCAGCGGGTTAACGACATTGGTTGATAATTGTCATGATTATTGTTCACCAGCCTCCTCACATCAAGGAGCATTTTCTTGCGGACCATTTGACAACGAGGCCTCCCCGTTCCATCTTAAGCTCCATTCGGGGTGCCAAAAGGCTGAGATCTCCGCCAGAGGCGGAGGGACCCGTCGAACCTGATCCGGGTAATGCCGGCGTAGGGAGAAAAAGTGGCTTCCATCCCCCTGACCATTCAACTCAACGGCGTGACGAAGGCCTTCGAGGCCCCCCTCACCGTGGCCGATCTCATCCATAGGATCGAAATCCCATCCCCCTCCGTCGCCGTGGCCGTCAACTCAGAGATCGTACCGCGTTCCGAGTTCCAGAGCTATCAGGTCAAGGACCGGGACCGGGTCGAGATCATCCGTGCGGTCGCTGGAGGATAGAAATGACGAAAGAACTGGTCATCGCAGGAAAATCGTTCGAGAGCCGCCTCTTCCTCGGCACCGGCAAATTCGCCTCGCACGCCGTGATGAAAGAGGCCCTGGAGGCCTCCGGCGCCTCGATGGTCACCGTCGCCCTCCGGCGCGTGGATCTGGCACGCAAGGACGACGATATCCTCAGCTTCATCGACCGGAGGCGTTTTCAATTGCTGCCCAACACCTCCGGGGCCCGGACGGCCAAGGAGGCCCTTTTTCTCGCCAAACTGGCCCGCGAAGGCGGGATGGGGGACTGGCTCAAGCTCGAAGTCATCCCCGATCCGCAGTATCTCTGGCCCGATCCCGTCGAAACGCTGGCCGCAGCGCAGATCCTGGTGAAAGAGGGTTTCACCGTCCTCCCCTACATGCCGCCGGACCCTGTGCTGGCCAAGAAGCTCGCCGACGCCGGCTGCGCGGTCGTCATGCCGCTGGCGGCGCCCATCGGCTCCAACCGGGGGCTGCAGATGAGGGAGGCGGTTCGCATCATCATCGAACAGGCAGTCGTGCCCGTGGTCGTCGACGCCGGCCTCGGCGTCCCCTCCCACGCCTGCGAGGCCATGGAGATGGGCGCCGACGCGGTGCTCGTCAACACCGCCATCGCGACCGCCGAGGACCCCGTCCGCATGGCCGCCGCCTTCCGCGACGCCGTCCGGGCCGGACGCGAGGCCTTTCTCGCGGGACGCGGGGGGGAACGGGAAGGCGCCGAGGCCTCGAGTCCCCTGGAGGGTATCGTCCGTGGGTAAAGAGGCCCTTCAAAATCTCTTGGGTCCCCTCGACGACGCGTCCCACGCGGCCCTTCTGGAAAAGGCGCGCCGGGCGACCCTGCAGCGCTTCGGCCGGACCGTCCAGATCTATGCGCCCGTGTATCTCTCGAACGAATGCGTCGACACCTGCCTCTATTGCGGATTCAGCCGGACGAACAGGATACCGCGCCGCACGCTGACCGTTGACGAGGTCGTTGCCGAGACCCGACATCTGATCGCGCAAGGCTTTCGCCACGTCCTGTACGTGGCGGGGGAACACCCTTTGCACGTGTCGCCCGATTACCTGGAATCGGTCCTCCATTCCGTTCGGCCCCTCCTCTCCTCGGTCTCCATCGAAGTGGCGCCCTTCGGCGAGGGCGTCTACCGGCGGCTGGCGGCCGCCGGACTCGACGGCGTCGTCCTCTATCAGGAAACCTACGATCGGAGCCGTTACGCCGAGGTCCATGTCGCCGGCCCCAAGCGCGATTTTGAAAAACGACTTTCCCATTTGGAAGACGCCGCGCGCGCCGGAATCCGCCACATGGGCATGGGCATCCTGCTGGGACTCTCCGACTGGCGGGAGGATGCCGTCGCCCTGGTCGGGCACGTACGCCGGATGCAGAAGCGATTTTGGCAGTCGGAAATCGCGATCAGCTTGCCGCGCCTGAGGCCTTGTGAATCGGACTACGCGCCTCCCCACCCCGTCCCGGACAGGGACTTTCTGCAGCTCATCGCCGCCCTCCGACTGGCGTTGCCGGACGTGGGTTTGGTGCTGTCGACGCGCGAGGCGCCCGCGCTGCGGGATCGCCTCATCGGCCTCGGAGTGACGCGCATGAGCGCCGGCTCGCGGACGGAACCCGGAGGATATCTGCATCCCGAGGAATCGCTCAAACAATTCGAAATCGAAGACCGCCGTTCACCCGCCGACGTGGCGGCCGCGATCGAAAAGAAGGGCTACGAGCCCGTCTGGAAGGATTGGGAAAACCTTTTATGAAAAAATACATCCACGGCCCCCGCCCCGACATCCGCGTGCCCTTCCGGGAAATCCGCCAATCCGGCGGCAACGCCCCCTATTTGGCCTACGACACCTCCGGCCCCCATGCCGACCCGTCGGTGAACCCCGAGGTCCGCGCCGGACTCCCCCCCCTGCGCGCCTCGTGGATCGAGCGCCGCGGCGACACGGAACGCCGGGGCTCCTTCCGCCGGGCCAGGCCCGGGGCGAACGTTTCACAGATGCATTACGCCAAACGCGGGATCGTCACCGACGAAATGGAGTTCGTCGCCATCCGGGAAAACCTGTCACCCCAATTCGTCCGGGATGAGGTCGCCCGCGGCAGGGCGATCATCCCCTCCAATGTGAACCACCCCGAACTGGAGCCGATGATCATCGGCCGGAACTTTTTGGTGAAGATCAACGCCAACATCGGCAATTCGGCCGTCACCTCCTCCATCGAGGAAGAGGTGGAAAAACTCCTCTGGGCCACGCGCTGGGGGGCCGACACGGTGATGGACCTCTCCACCGGCAGCAACATCCACGCCACACGCGAGGGGATCCTCCGCAACAGCGCGGTGCCGATCGGAACGGTGCCCATTTACCAGGCCTTGGAGAAGGTCGGCGGAAGGGCTGAGGAACTCAATTGGGAGATCTTCCGGGACACGTTGATCCAGCAGGCGGAGCAAGGCGTCGATTACTTCACCATCCATGCGGGGGTCCTCAAGGACTACATTCCCTTAACCGCGAAACGCCTGACCGGCATCGTCTCCCGCGGCGGGTCGATCCTCGCCAAATGGTGCCTGGATCACAACCGGGAGAATTTCCTCTACACGCACTTCGAGGACATTTGCGAGATCATGAAGGCTTATGACGTGAGTTTTTCGCTGGGCGACGGCCTCCGGCCGGGTTCCATCCGCGATGCAAACGATTCCGCACAATTTGCGGAACTAAAGACCTTGGGCGAACTGACGAAGATCGCCTGGAAGCACGACGTCCAGACGATGATCGAGGGCCCCGGCCACGTGCCGATGCACCTGATCAAGATCAACATGGACAAGCAGTTGGAGGAATGCTTCGAGGCGCCGTTCTACACGCTGGGGCCGCTGACGACCGATATCGCTCCCGGCTACGACCACATCACCTCCGCCATCGGCGCCGCGATGATCGGCTGGAACGGCTGCGCCCTTCTCTGCTACGTCACGCCCAAGGAACATCTGGGATTGCCGAATAAGGACGACGTGAAGGCCGGCGTCATCGCCTATAAGATCGCCGCTCACGCCGCCGATCTCGCGAAGGGGCATCCCGGTGCGCAGCTCCGGGACGACGCCCTCTCAAAGGCCCGCTTCGAATTCCGCTGGGAGGACCAGTTCAGCCTGAGCCTCGATCCACCGACGGCCAAGGCCTACCACGACGAGACCCTCCCCGCGGACGGGGCCAAGCTGGCGCACTTCTGCTCGATGTGCGGACCTCATTTCTGCTCGATGAGGATCACGGAGGACATTCGCAAGAGCGCGGCAAACGAGAAATAAAAAAGGCCGCCCCGACATCGTCGAAGCGGCCTTTTTCTGCCAAAATAAATATTATCTGATCTTGACGCTCAACTCCAACTGATCGCCGTCGATCGACGTATCGTACCAATCCCACCAGCTCACCTTCTTGATCAGCTCGGTGCGGACCTTGGAATTCCGGTCGCTGCCCAGGCTCGGATTCTTGGCGTCCTTGCCCTGGCCGATCTTCACGAAGATGTCGACGTCATTCGCAAAACCGCTCTTTTCCGCGATCGTCTTCTGATCCTTCAACGTCTTGAGGATTTCCTGCAGGTCGCAGCTCAGATCCGTCGTCTTCGGCTTGAAGGAGCAGTTCTTCTCCGCCAGGTTCTTGTTGATCTCCTTCTCGACGGCCATCTTGCCGCCCGCGTGGGCTGCTTCCTTTGTCGCGTTGCCGACCTTGCTGCCCAGGTCCAGCGCCTGCGAGTTCGCCGAGACGAGTAGCGCGATGGCTCCGGCGAGAGCCGCCAGTCTTGTTCCCTTCATGGTTCCTCCTCTGTGCATGGGTTGATGTTGCATAACGAAGGGAATGTGTTAACCTTTTTCGACCCAAATGGCAAGAAAGACCCGCAAGTCCGCCCCGCCCGCGATCGCCCTGACCGGAACCTCCGGTTTCGTGGGCAGTTCGCTCCTGAGGGAACTCGAAAAAGACCCGGCCTACCGTCATGTGGTGGCGATCGACTACCGGAAGCCCCCTTTTGAGACGACCAAGACCAAGTTCTACCGGCTGGACCTCACGGAGACGCTGGCGGACTCCAAACTCTTGGAGATCCTCGAGAAGGAGAACGTCGAGACCCTCGTTCATGCGGCCATTCCCGTCTCGCCCCCGCACGATTTGTCCTGGGCGCATGAGCTGGTGTCGGTGGGCACGATGTACGTCCTCGACGCCTGTGCCGCGTGGAAGGTCAAGAAACTGGTTTTCGCCTCCACCACGGAAGTCTACGGCGCCCATGCGACGAATCCCAATTTCCTGTCCGAGGACCACCCGATGCACGGCGGGTTCAAGAGCCGGTTTCTGAAGGACAAGATCGAGGCCGAGTTGCAGGCGCAGAAGTTCGCACGGAAGCACCCGGAGACCGTCGTGACGATCCTCCGGCCCAGCACGATTCTGGGCCCGAACGTCAGAAATTATAAGACGAATTTCTTGCAGTCGCCGGTGATCTTCACGGTGATGGGATATGACCCCCTCCTGCAATTCGTCCACGAGGAGGACGTCATCCGGGCCTTCAAGCTGAGCCTCGACAAGGATTATCCGGGGATCTTCAACATTGTCGGTGACGGCGTCCTGCCCCTGTCCAAGGTTCTGAAGCTGGCCGGCAAGCTCTCGCTTCCCGTCCCCGCCCCGCTTCTCTACCCCATCGTTCAGCTCCTCTGGTACGGCAACGTCGTTCCGGCCCCGGCCTCGCGTTTGGATTTTCTCAAGTACCTTTCCGTCGCCGATGGGACGAAGGCCAAGAAGACGATGGGATTCACCGCACGTTATTCGACGAAAGAGACCCTGCTTTCGTTCATCGGGGCGCAGAGACTCCGCGAGGTCAATCTGCTCGAGGCGACGTAGGCCATGACGAAACACGAAGGAAAAATCGTCCATCTCAAGTCCGTCCCGGCCGGTCCGGACACGGGATCGTCCTTTGAAGAACTCATCCGGAAGCTGGAGAACCGGATCGACCTCATCGAAAAGGAATTCAGGGACATCCGTCCGGCATCTCACCACGGCGAGCTCTCCTCCCTCATCGGTCGCCTGGAGGACCGCATCCAGAAGGTCTCGGAGGAGATCCGGGCGGGCCGAGTCTTCGCCGACGGAAAGAAATCGCTCGCGTTCGTGGAAATCCTCCAACGCCTGAAGAGGCTCCTAAGCCTCCAAGCCACGAAGGATTTTTTGCGCGACCTTTGGTTCGGCCGTTCCGGCGTTGCGGACGAGAGTTATGACGTGGACGAGTTCGGGATGGATCCCGTCTTCATCCAGAAGGTGAAGCCCCTCTTCGACTTCCTCTACTACAACTACTGGCGCGTCTCGGTGGACGGACTGATCCATGTCCCAGCCACGGGCCGCGGGCTGATCGTCGCGAATCATTCGGGCACGCTGCCCTACGACGGCTCGATGATCGCCGCGTCGGTGATCAACGAGCACCCCTCGCGCAAGGACGTGCGCTTCCTGGTGGAGGATTTCGTCTACCATTTTCCCTTCCTGGGCACGTTCATGTACCGCATCGGCGGCGTGCGCGCCTGCCCCGAGAACGCCGAGCGTCTCCTCGCCAAGGAACATCTCGTGACGGTGTTCCCGGAGGGCATCAAGGGCATCGGCAAGAACTACAAGGAGCGCTACCGCCTGCAACGCTTCGGTCGCGGGGGATTCATCAAGCTCGCCCTGCGGATGAACGCCCCCATTCTTCCGACGGCCGTCATCGGGGCGGAGGAAATCCACCCTCTGCTCTACAAATCGACCCTTCTCGCGAGACCATTCGGAATTCCCTACATCCCGATCACGCCGACCCTCCCGCTTCTGGGTCTTTTGGGGATCATTCCCCTGCCCTCGAAATGGACGGTCATCTTCGGGGAACCGATCCGGTTTTCACCCAAGTACGGCCCCAAGGACGCGGAGGATCAGCTGCTGGTCAACCGCCTGTCGGAGATGGTGCGGTGCCGGATCCAAACCATGGTGACGGAAGCCCTCAAGAAGCGCCGCTCGATCTGGTTCGGATAATACCTCGGAGGGGGCTTCTCTAAATCATGTAATTTCTAGATTTTGTGGGCGTAATGCGGCCGCTCAGAAACTCGCGCACGTTCCGCTTGATCCGCTCCACGGCGGGCTGGTCGAAGGGATTCACGCCCAGCAATTGCCCGGCATACACCGTTTCCAGCTCGGCCATGAGCAGAAGCTGTCCCAGGCCGTAGGCGTCCATCCTCTTGAGAAGGATCGTCTGGCTGGGTCGACCCCGCGCGCGCAGGGCCTCCTCGGTCGCGAGGCGCGAAGCGGAGGACAGGTCATGAATCGCCTTCTTTTCGATCAGCGCCGCGTCGTCGCCCAAGACATGCGACCAATCGGGAGCCTCGGGAAGCGCCTCATCGCCCAACGCCTCCTCAACGTCCAGAAAAGTCACCGTCTTGTCCTGGGGGCCGTCGAGGTAGAGTTGAAGCTGGGAATGCTGGTCTTGGGGACCGGCGGAGGACACGGGTGTCGAGCCGACCGAGCCCGCCGCCTCGTTCAAAGGCCTCTTGCCCAGGCTTTCCGCCCAGAGCTGGGCGAACCAGGGCGCAAAATCCTTCAAAGCGTCGGCGTAGGACAGCAGGACGCGGATGTTCCGCTTCCCCAATTTCTCGAAACGCTCCTGCAATATGGCGCTCATCAATGCGGGATTGAGCCAGGGGTCATCCGTGCCGCACCGCTCCTCCATCCTGCGCGCACCCGCCAGAAGGGATTCCACGTCCGCCCCCGCCAGGGTCGCCGGAAAAAGCCCGACGGGACCCAGCACGGAGAACCGTCCCCCCACCCCCGGAGCGATCTCCAAGCTCGGAAATCCCTTTTCCTCCGAAAGCCTCCGAAGGGGGCCTTCGCCGGGATCGGTTATGACGACCACGTGCTTCCACGCTTGATCGCCGAGCGCGGCGCGGAATGTTTCGAAAAAGTACAGAAAGGCCGCCCAGGTCTCGAGCGTCCGGCCCGACTTGCTGATGACGACGAGGAGGGTTTCGGAGGGCCTCGCGGATTTCGCGGTCATGGCCCACGAACCGGCGTCGAGCGTGTCGCAGATTTCCACGGCGACCGCGTGAGGCGACCCCAGGGCGTTGACCAGCAGACGCGGCCCCAGCGCCGAACCGCCGACTCCCAGAACCACCGCCTTTTGGAAACGCTCGCGGACGCCGCGCGCGAGTTCGGAGAGTCTGCGGAGGTCTTCCGTACAATGGGGCAGATCGAGGAAGGGCATCTGGCCCAGCTTCCTCAACTCGTTGATTCCGCGATGGACTTGCGAGGCCTGGGAGCGTACGGCGTCGATGTCGACGCGGGTCAGGCCCGACGGCCCGACGGAATCGGACATCATGTGATTGAAGTCGAAGAGGATATCGGCTTTCACCGGGGAACCTGCCGTCATTTCACACAGACAATCGTATAGGAGGCCGTGCAGCCCTGGACCTCGGGGGGAATCTCGACGCGAGGCTGGACAACTTTTTCACAGATCACCTCGCCCGTCTCGCGGTTGATGGAGACCTGCGTGGAGATGGCGTTGCCGTCGATGGTCGCCGCGGCGGCCGTGAATTTGCATTGGGCAGACGAGAATCCCGCCGGAATCTGGATGAAGCTGCCGTCTCCCGCGAATCCCGCGTCGACCGCGACATTTCCGCCGGCACCCGAGATCGACGCGTCCTTGACGCCTCCGGCGATGGCGCCGTCGTCAACTTCCTCGGGAGACTGCGCCAGGGCCTCGTTACCCGCCTCGGCCCCGCACCCGGACAGGACCGCCAGCATCAGAATCATCGTCAGCCAGGTCTTCATAAAATCCTCCTTAGGGGATGAGATAGGAAGCGAACCCCTTTTCCTGAAGATATTTGGGGTACATGTCGTACGCCGGTTTGATGATGGGCAGGAGCTTGAGGATCTTGGGGATCGGCCCCTTGGCCACCATCTCGCGCCTCGCCAGGGCGACGACCAGGTTCACCTTGCCGAACCAAAAGCGATGGGCCGTGTCGGCCTTCATGCTCATCTCGACATTCGCCTTCTTGACGTCGTCGTTGTAGCTGAAGACGGGGGATTCGCCGGACAAGTCAATCGTGATGGCGAGCGGCGGGTCGGCGTAGGCGAACTTGAGGATTAACTTCGAGTCCAGGAGCTTTTTCCGCATCGCCTCGTCCGTCGTCAGGTACTCAAAAAACCCTCCCAGGACCTCCTTCAGCCGCTCCGATGACTCGAATGTGGGCATCACCGCCTCCTTTGGTCTAATAGGCCTTTTTCACGGCCTCGAGGACGTCTTCCTTGACGACTTCTCGCGGGTTGTAAAAGCTCGTCCCGTCGTTGACCGCGCCTTCGGCGATCGCTTCCAATTGATCCTCGGTCACGCCGGCGTCCCGCAGACGATAAGGCAGGCCGCAGGCCTGGCTCAACTCTTCGCGAAGCCTCAAGACCGCCTCGATGCCCTTCCGGGCCGACGACTCCACACTCAAGCCGGCCGTTTTCACGCCCAGGAGATTCGCGATCTCGGCGTACTTTTCCGCGCAAACAGACAGGTTGTACTCCATTCCCCAGGGGAGAAAGATGCTGTTGGCCGTGCCGTGATGGACCCCCACGAGGCCTCCGGTCGCATGAGCCATGCCGTGGACGACGCCCACCATCGCGTGGTCGAAGGCGATGCCCGCCATGGTCGCGGCCGTGAGGAGATCCCCGCGGGCGTCGATGTCCTCGCCGTGCAGGACCGCCTTGAGGATGTTTTGCCGGATCAATGGGATCGCCTTGGCGCCCATGGCCTCTGAGAACGGATTGGCCTGAATGCTCGTGAAGGATTCGATGGCGTGCGTGAGGGCGTCCATGGCCGTCGCCGCCGTCAGCTTCGGAGGAAGCCCCACGGTCAACTCGGCGTCCAAGACGGCCAAGGCCGGCGCCAGATGACGGTCGACGAAGGAGAGTTTCGTGTGGGTGTCCTCGTCCAGGATGACCGCCGCGCGGGTCACCTCGCTCCCCGTCCCCGCCGTCGTGGGAATGGCCACGAGGGGCTTGAGCGGGCCAGGCAGGGTTTCGGCGCCAGAATAATCGCGGACCAGGTCGCCTCCATGGGTGAAGAGGATCGCCGCGCCTTTGGCCGTGTCGAGGACGCTCCCGCCGCCGATGGCGATGAATCCATCCACGTCGAGTCGCGCCGCCTCGTCCGCGCAGCGCTTGACCGCCTTGAGCTCGGAGTTGGGCGGGACCTCCCTGTAGATGCCCTTGATCTGAACCCCGGCGTTCTTCAGTCCTTCCAGAACCGGATCGATGACCTTGAGCTCGGCCAACATCTTGTCGGTAACGATCAAGACCTTGGTCAGGCCCAAGGCCTCAAGTTCCGCCGTGAATTCACGCGCGATACCGGGGCACGAGATGATTTTGGTGGGGCAGTGGAACTGAAAAAAAGCCTGAGGCATCCGGTACTTATATCCCGGAATGCCTCAGGCCGCAAGAATTACGAAGAATTATGAGGGCTGGGTCTCGGGGGCCGGATCTTCGGTGGGCTGGGTCTCCGGATTGACCGTTCCATCTGTGGGCCCGCTGGGGAAAAGGTCATTCGAGGGACAGGCCGGGTAAGGGTCCTCACCGCACATCGGGCTTTCCAGGGGCACCAAGAAGGGACCGACGTCTCCACCCCGGCGGCAGGTCGAAGTGCCGAGGTAATAGACATCCTTGTCGTCCACGGAGTTCGGGCCGTCGCACCAATAGTCAAAGTGGCAAACATGCCCCTGGCGGAAGCAGTCCCCTTCCACTTCGTTTTCGTCGATCGCGGCCGCGCAGATGATCTTGTCGCCGGTGATCTCACCATTCGGGTCGGGAGCGAAGAAATAGAGCCCGTTGTCAAAGTTCAATTGAGCGGGAAAGACGAGCGTGTTGTATTCAATATTGACGTGCTCGCCCGAGCCGTCCACCAAAAGCTTGTCCTCCACGTCCAATTCTTGGCCGTTGTCCGTGGTGTCGCTGCCGTAGCTGTAACCATTGCTGTCCAAAAGCGCATTGGCAAACTGGGACCCGCAGCTGGAGCTCGCGCCCGAAGTGAAGAGGAAGCTCGCCGGCAGCGCGAAGAGAACAGCGAGGCGGATGAATGTTTTCATGAAAATCTCCTTCGCCCGTTCGACACGCCCTCCTTTGAGATTGCGCCGGAATATATTTTTTGATTCGCCGGTTGCGTGAAGACCCTCTCTTGTGTCTAAAAATCCCCCCTCGTGAACAAGGACGATATCCAAGCGCTTTACGAACAGTACGGAAGCTGGATCTTCAACCGCGCGCGTTCCTTGCTCAAGGACGAACAGTCGGCCCATGAGGCCATGCAGGACGTCTTCCTCAAGGTGCTGGAGGCGAAGGCCGACTTCCGGGGCGACTCCTCGCCCTGGACCTGGCTCTACCGGATCACTACCAATCACTGCTTGAACATGATTCGGAGCCGGAAGGCCTGGCGGAAGGCCATGGAGGGCGTGGGCCGGGAACAGTTGGTCCTGGAGCAAACCCATGAAAACGGCGCGGAAGTACTCGTCAACAAGGACTGGTTTGTCAAAATCATGGAAGGCGAGGATGAAACCACGCAGCGCATCATTTTTTGCTATTACTTCGATGAAATGACGCAGGAAGAGATCGTTGAGGCACTGGGAATTTCCCGAAAAACGGTCTATAAAAGGCTTAAGAAGTTCATGGACAAGGCCAGGAACAGACTATGAAGGACGATTGCCCCAGACCGCTGGACTTGGTCAACGCCTTCCTGGAAGGAAACGGGAAGTGGGACGGCCACGTCCGCGCCTGCCCGTCTTGCGCCGGGCAGATCCGGGAACTTGAGGCGGACCGGAAGGCGTTCTTGATCAAACACCCCTTTTCCTCCTTTTGGGAAGGCTTGGAGAAGAGGAGAGAAAAGCGCCCTTCGGCGTTTGGGCGCTTTTGGGACCAGATCCGCTCCTCGGGCGCCCTCCGGGCCGCGGCCGCCATGGCGAGCGTCGCGGCGATCATGTTCCTGGTCTACCACCGCCCCACCCCGCCAGCGCCGAATCCCGAGATCCTGTCGAAGGGGGGCGTGGACCTGGGCTTCTATGTCGCCTCCGCGACGGGGGGCGAGGCCGAGCGGGGGAAAAGCGGCATGGCCGTCCCCGCTGGGACGGCGCTCCAATTCGTCTACTCCGCTGGAGATCCTTATCTGATTTTGATCGGCGTCGAGGCCGACCGGTCCTTGTCCGTCTACTACCCGTCCTCGGGAACCGAGAGCGCCTCCGTCGCATCGGGGAGCCAAAAGAAACTGCCGCAGGGGCTTCGCTGGCAACCCAAGACCGGTTACGAGCGTTTTTACGGCGTCTTCTCGAAGACCCCCGTCAAGCTGGAGGAGATCCAAAAGGCCTTGGAAGGAATTGCGATTGAGAAATCCGCCAAGCTTCCTCTTCCCTACGCCCAGGCCTCTGTGATTTTATACAGGAAGTGAACGTCACGCCCATCTTCCGCGCGGTCTTCCTCGCTCTTTTTCTCTTGGTTTCGCTTCCGGCGGGTGCGGCCATCCATCGGATCGCCCTCATCGTCGGAAACAACGAGGGAAGCGACACAAAACCGTTCCTGCGTTATGCCGAACAGGACGCCAAGAACCTCTCCAGAACCTTGACGCAGATCGGCGGGTTCGCGGACGCCGACGTCACCCTTCTTCTGGACAAGAATCCCGGCACGGTCCTGGAAAAGGCCCGGGCGCTCGCGGCCAAGGCGTCCCGCCTCTCCCGGACCCCACAGGATCAGGTGCTTTTCCTCTTCTATTATTCCGGCCACTCCGAAGGAAATCTCCTGGAACTGGGGCCCTCGACGCTCGACTTTCAGGACCTCTACGACGAGCTGAAAAAAATACCGGCGACGACCCGAATCGTCATCCTCGACACCTGCCAGAGCGGCCGGATGATCCAAACCAAGGGCGGCGTACCGATCCCTCCGTTCTCCATCCCGTCCGACCAGCCGCAGCTCCCCAAGGGCGAGGTCTTCATCACGTCCAGCATGCCGATCGAGGACTCGATCGAGTCCTCCGAGTTCCAGGGATCGCTCTTTACGCACACGTTCATTTCGGGCCTCAGGGGCGCGGCGGACTTTGACCTCGACGGCCGTGTCTCCTTGAACGAGGCCCTCTCCTTCGCAAGCCAGTACACGTCGCTGAAGGCCAGCGCCGTTCAGAAGCGCCAGCATCCCACCTACGAATTCAACCTTTCCGGAACGGGGGAGGTTTACATGACCGAACTCATGGCCGGCGCTCCCCTGCTCTATCTCCCACCCGCGGAGGAGGGAACGTTTCTGGTCTACGAGCGAAAATCGGGGGCTCTCGCCGCGGAAATCCCCAAAAAACCCGGCGCCCCCCGCTACGTCGCCCTGCCTCCCGGGGACCTGAGCCTCCGCAAGGATTCCGGCGGCTTCTCCCAGGAGCAATCGATCGACGCGGACCTGGGGGGTCTCTATTACTTCCGGTCGGACGAGGCCCAACGGGTGCGCATCAGTCCGTCGCGTCGGATCCACTCGCCTCTGGCCGACGGAAAGGCCGCGGCCGTGACCCTGCGCGAGGGCGAGATGGTCCGTCTGCGCCTCTCGGAGAGGATCACGAGCAAGGACAACCAGGCCGGAGACCAGGTCCGCCTGGAATCCGCGGAAGACGTGTACGTGAACAACCGGCTCGTCATTGAGGCGGGGGCGCCCGCACGAGGCGAAATCCTGGCGCTCCGCCGAAAACGCGGGATCGTCCACGGAGAGCTCGTCTGCCGGCTGGGCTACGTCCGCGCGGTGGACGGCCAGTGGATCCCGCTCGAGGGCATGATTTCGCGGAATCCCTCCGGCTCTCTGACGCCCACCGGCTCGGAGACCGAGACCGACGTCGCATCGGCGATCACGGCCTTTTTCTTCCTGCCCTTCTACCCCCTCTTCAAGGGCCGCGACGCCGTCCTGGAAGAAGGCACCCTGTTCGAAGCTTTTGTGGCGCGCGACGCCGCCATACGTTAAGTTAGCCGTCCGATGGGGGACTTCCGCGCGCGGCTCAGGGACAAGCTGACTCACATATTCGGCAGCGACCTGCGCTCTCTCGCCGCATTCCGGATCGGGCTGGCGGTCCTCATTTTTTTCGACCTCGCCGACCGGGCCCGAGATTTGAGGGCCCACTACACCGACTGGGGCCTCATGCCCCGCGGAGCGTTGCTCGATCTCTTTCTGCACCCCTCGTGCTTCTCCTTCCATTTCATGAACGGGACCTGGCAGTGGCAGGCCTTCCTCTTTCTCGTCGCGGCGCTTTTCGCCCTCGGCCTGCTCCTCGGGTACCGGACGCGCTTCATGACCGTCGGGTCTTGGCTCCTCTTGGTCTCGCTCCAGAACCGGAATCCCTTGGTCCTCCAGGGCGGCGACATCCTGTTTCGGATGATCCTCTTTTGGGCGATGTTCCTTCCTCTCGGAGCCCGGTGCTCGATGGACCGCCGCCTGGCACGCGTCTCCGAAGAAACGGACCCGAAGATGGTCCTCACTTGGGCGACGGCGGGAGTCCTCTTTCAGGCGTTTCTTCTCTATTTCTTCGCCGGCATCCTTAAGACGGGTCCCGAATGGACGAAGACCTACACGGCCGTCTACTACGCCATGAGCATCGACCAGCTCACCACCCCCCTCGGCCATTGGCTCCTCGGCCACCCCGGTCTCATGAAGGCCCTGACCTACCTCACCATCAAGATCGAGATCTTCGGGCCGCTCCTTTTCTTCATCCCGGTTTGGACGGGCTTTTTCCGCCTCGCCGCCATCCTCCTTCTCTTTGGGATGCAGATGGGGTTCGGCTCTGCGATCCGGGTCTACATCTTTCCGTGGATCTGTTTTTGCGCGACCTTTCCGATGATCCCTTCGGTCTTTTGGGACAAACTGCCACGCACCTTCAAAGCCTTTAGCGGATGGGGTCTTCGTGCGGCCGAATGGATGCGCACACGGGCCTTTTTCGAGCCGCTGCAGCGCCGCCTGCCGCCCAAACCGCCCTCCGTCGCGACGCCCCGCTGGCTCAATCTGACCGCCGCCTTCTTTCTCGCCTACGTCCTCCTTTGGAATTTGGGCACCCTTCCCGCGTCCTTTCTGAAGAAAAAGATCGACGTGCCCGGTCGGCTCAAATGGATCGGCTCGGCCCTCCGGATCGACCAGCAATGGAACATGTTCGCGCCCTATCCGCTCAAGGACGACGGCTGGTACGTGATCCCGGGCACGCTCGTGGATGGGACGGAGATCGACGTCTTCCGGGGCGGCGGTCCGGTCTCCTGGGAAAAGCCCAAGTACGTCGCCTACACCTACAAGAACCAGCGCTGGCAGAAATACATGATGAACCTCTGGAGCCGGGATTTTGCAAACTTCCGGGAGTTCTACGGAAAGTACCTTTGCCGGTCATGGAACGACAGCCACAGGGCAGGCGAAAAGCTGGACCACTTCACGATCTACTACATGAAGGAAGATACGCTCCCCGAACGGGAGGCCGAGCCCGAGAAGATCAGTCTTTGGGAGCATTATTGTTTCAAGATGCCGGAGAAGAAGTGAGCCCTATCTCGATGCCAGCTTGAGTTTGCTTGAGCTTTCCTCCACGGGAACCGGGTAGTTCCCCGTAAAGCACGCGTCGCAAAACCATTCACCGGGATTCTTCTCGAACCAGTAGAGCCCCTTCGTCGAAAGATAGCCCAATGTATCAGCCCCGATGTATTTGCGGATCTCTTCGACCGAGTGCGACGAGGCGATCAGCTCCCCGCGGCTCGGCGTGTCGATGCCGTAGAAGCAGGGGTCCGTCGTGGGCGGCGAGGAAATGAGCATGTGGACCTCCTTCGCCCCCGCGTCCCGGATCATCTTCACGATCTTCTTGGAGGTCGTGCCCCTCACGATCGAGTCATCGACGACGATCACCCTCTTGTCCTTGATCAGCTCGCGCACCGGATTCAATTTGATCTTCACCCCGAAGTGCCGGATCGAATCTTTGGGCTCGATGAACGTCCGGCCCACGTAGTGGTTCCGGATCAGGCCCAACTGAAACGGGATGCCGGACTCCTCCGCGTAACCCAGGGCCGCCGGCACGCCGCTGTCCGGGATGGGGATCACGATGTCTCCCTCGATCCTGTGCTCCCGAGCGAGCTGCTGCCCGAAACCCTTCCGCATGAGGTAGACGTCCCGGCCAAAAATGTGGCTGTCCGGCCTGGCGAAGTAGATGAACTCGAAGATGCACATCGCCTTCTTGTGAGGGACGCCGAACGGCTTTTCGGAATGCATGCCGTCCTTGTCAAACACCAGGACCTCGCCGGGGTCCATCTCGCGCACAAAATCCGCCTCGATCAAGTCCAGCGCACAGGTCTCGCTCGCCACGACCCAGGCATCGCCCTTGCGGCCAACGACGAGCGGCCTCCAACCGAAGGGATCGCGCGCGGCGATCATGCGGGTCTCGGTCAGAAAGACGAGCGAATAGGCCCCCTTCACCTGTTTCAGGGCGTCGATGATCCTCTCGACGAGAGAGCTCTTGGTCGACTGCGCAATGAGGTGGATGATGACCTCCGTGTCCATCGTGGACTGGAAGATCGACCCGTGGGCCTCGAGCTCGGCGCGGATTTTCTGGGCGTTGACGAGGTTCCCGTTGTGGGCCACCGCCAACCCACCCCGGGAATAATCCACGGCGATCGGCTGGCAGTTCTTGAGGGCGCTCTCGCCGGCCGTCGAATACCGCACGTGGCCGATGGCCCGGGATCCGGGGAGTTTTTGGAGATTGGTCTCGTTGAAGATCTCCGCGACGTGCCCCATGTCGCGGTGGCTGTGCAGGGCCTTGCCGTCGGAGGAGACGATGCCCGCGCTCTCCTGCCCCCGGTGCTGGAGGGCGTAGAGCCCCAAATACGCGAGGTTCGCGGCCTCCGGATGGTTAAAAATGCCTACGATGCCGCACATTCCCCGAACACACTCCTCTCAAAACCCGATGCCCAGACCGATTCAAGTTCTTTCACGGGAACATTAATCAAGTCTTTGATATTTAAATGCTTTCCGGTAACGCTTCCGATCTGTTTTACCGGGACATTTTTCAGTCTAGCGGCTTTGAGGAGGGACTGCAAATCGGATTCCCGGATGCTGACAAGGATGCGGGATTGGGTTTCGGCGAACAATCCAACGGCCCCGTCCCCTGAGATGGCAATGGAGGCCCCCAGGAGACCGGGTCCTGTGAAACAGCATTCGGCCAGGGCGACGGCGATCCCGCCTTCCGAACAATCGTGGGCCGAACGAATCCAGCCCTTCTTGATCCCCGCCAGGCAGAGGTCCTGGACCGCCTTCTCTTTCTTGAGATTCAAGGCCGGCGCGTCCCCGCAAATCTTGCCGGTCGTCAGCTTCAAATACTCGGATCCTCCCAGATCCCTTTCGGACGCGGCGGACGGGCCCAGCAAGACGATCACGTCCCCTTCCTCCTTGAACCATTGGGTGCAGTGCGTGGAGACGTCGTCCAATAGCCCGATCATGCCGATCGTCGGCGTCGGAAAAACCGCCCCGTCCGGGGATTGATTATAAAAGCTGACGTTTCCCGAGATGATCGGCGTGCCCAAGACCCTGCAGGCCTCTCCCATCCCGTTTAGGGCCTCCCGGAACTGCCACATGATTTCGGGGTCTTCGGGACTCGCGAAGTTCAGGCAATCCGTCACCGCCAAAGGGCGGCCGCCCGAGCACGCGATGTTCCGCGCCGCCTCGGCGACGGCGATCGCCGCCCCCCGCCGGGGATTCAGGTAGACATAACGGCTGTTGCAGTCGGAGGTCATGGCCAGGCCCTTCTTCGTCAGCTTGCCTTCGGTATGCGGCTCCTTGATCCGGACGACGGCGGCATCCGAGCCCGGCAGGACGATCGTGTTCGCGCCGACCATGTGGTCATACTGGCGGTAGACCCATTTCTTGCTGGCGATGGTGGGGGAACCTAACAACTTCTTTAACGTTTCGCTGCCATCGGACCGGGCGAACACGAGGTTCGCCCCTACAATTTCCGCGAATTCCTCGCGCACCCGCCCCAAATAGGCCGGCTTCTTGACCGGCCTCTTGTACACCGGCGCCTCGTCCGTGATCGGCCCCGTGGGGATGGTCCCCTCGAGTCCTCCCTCCTTGAGGACCTTGACCCGGTCGCCCTTGACGACCCGGCCGACGACCGCGGCATCCAGGTCCCACTTGTCGAACAGCTTCAGAATCCTCTTCTCCGACCCCTTTTTGCCCACGAGCAACATCCGTTCCTGGGACTCCGAGAGCATGATTTCGTAGGACGTCATGCCCTGCTCGCGTTGAGGGACCGTCGCCAGGTCCAAGTCGATCCCGACGCCCCCCTTCCCCGCCATTTCGAGGGAGGAGCAGGTCAAGCCCGCCGCGCCCATGTCCTGGATTCCGACGCAATCCTTGCCGTGAAAAAGCTCGAGACAGGCTTCCATCAGGAGTTTTTCCGTGAACGGATCGCCGACCTGCACCTGCGGCCTCTTCTGTTCGGAACCCTCTTCAAACACGTCGGAGGCCATCGTGGCGCCGTGGATGCCGTCCCGCCCCGTCTTGGAGCCCACGTAGATGACGGGATTCCCGACTCCCGCCGCCTTGGCGTAAAAGATGCGGTCCTGGCGGACCACGCCGACGCACATGGCGTTCACGAGCACATTGCCGTTGTAGCAGTCGTCGAAATAGACCTCGCCGCCGACCGTCGGGATCCCCATGCAGTTGCCGTAACCGGCGATGCCGCCCACGACCCCGTCGATGACGTGCCTCATCCCCGGATGTTGCGGATTCCCGAACCGGAGCGAATTGAGGAGGGCGATCGGACGGGCCCCCATCGTGAAGATGTCCCGCAGGATGCCTCCCACGCCCGTCGTCGCGCCCTGATAGGGCTCGATCATCGACGGATGGTTGTGCGACTCCATCTTGAAGATGACGGCCAGCCCGTCGCCGATGTCGACGATGCCGGCGTTCTCACCGGGCCCGCAAATGACCTGCCGGCCCTTGGTCGGAAGCTTTTTCAGATAAATCTTGGAACTCTTGTAGGAACAATGCTCGCTCCACATGACCGAAAAGATCCCGAGCTCCACCATCGTGGGCTCGCGGCCCAGGATTTTCAGAATGTGGCCGTATTCGCCGGGGGTGAGCCCGTGCTGTCCGATGACATCCGCGTTGATCATGTCAGTAACGATTCAAATAATTTCCTGCCGTCCTCGTTGCCCAGGGCCGCCTCCGCGCATCGCTCGGGGTGCGGCATCATCCCCAAGACGTTGCCCTTCTCGTTGACGATGCCGGCGATGCCGCGCTGCGAGCCGTTCGGGTTGACGGGGGCGTAGCGAAAAACGACCCGTCCCTCGCCTTCCAAACGGTTCAGCGTCTCTTCATCGGCGAAATAATTGCCGTCCCCGTGCGCGATGGGAATCCGCACGCGTTCGCCTTTCTCATACCGGGCCGTAAAGGCGGTCCGGGGGTTCGCCACTTCGAGACCGACGGTTTCGCAGAGGAACTTCAAATCCCGGTTCCTCATCAGAACCCCCGGGAGCAGCCCCGCCTCCGTGAGGATCTGAAACCCGTTGCAGATGCCGAGGACCTTTCCGCCGGCCTTCGCGAACTTCACCACCTCGCCCATGACGGGCGAAAAGCGGGCAATCGCGCCCGTGCGAAGGTAATCCCCGTAGGAGAATCCGCCGGGGACGATGACGCAATCGGCCTTGGGCAACTTGGTCTCCTTGTGCCAGACGAAGTGGGCCTTCTGCCCCATCACCTTCGTGACGGCATGGTAGGAGTCCCAGTCGCAATTCGAGCCGGGGAAGACGAGGATTCCGAATTTCATTCGAGCTCGTACCTATAAGACTCAATGACGGTGTTCGCCAAAAGCTTCTCGCACATTTGCTTGACTTCGGCTTCGGCCTTCGAGCGCTCCACGCCGTTCAGCTTGAGCTCGATGTACTTGCCGATGCGCGCGTCTCCGACCTCGGCGAAGCCGAGGGTGGCGAGCGCATGCTGGACCGCCTTGCCCTGGGGATCGAGGACGCCGGGCTTGAGTGTGATGTAGATCTTCGCCTTCATTTGAAAACCCTTTCAAAGATCGCATCCACGTGGCGGAGCGCATGTCTCAAATCAAACGCTTCATCAAAGTCCTTCTTTTTGAGCCGTCCCGCGACGTCCGCGTCCTTCCGGACTTCCGCCTCGAAATCGGCCCCCTGCTCCCAACTTTTCATCGCGTTCCTCTGAACCAGCGCGTAGGCCTCCTCGCGCGTCAGGCCCGATTCGATGAGCTTCAGCATGACACCCTCCGAAAAAACGAGCTTGCCCATCTTTTCGAGGTTCTTCTTCATGTTTTCCGGATAGACGACGAGCTTCTCGATCAGACCCGTGAGCCGGGCCAACATGAAGTCCGACAGGACCGTCGCCTCGGGGCCGATGATCCGTTCGACCGACGAATGGCTGATGTCGCGCTCGTGCCACAGGGCGACGTTTTCGAGCGCGGGCACGACGGCGGACCGGACGAGACGCGCGAGCCCACAGAGGTTCTCCGAAAGGACGGGGTTCCGCTTGTGGGGCATGGCCGAAGAGCCCTTCTGCCCCTTCGAGAAAAACTCCTCCGCCTCCAGAACCTCCGTCCTTTGAAGATGCCGAATCTCGGTCGCGATCCGCTCGACCGAGGAAGCGAGTAGGCCCAAGGCCGAGAAAAAAGCGGCGTAGCGGTCCCGCGAGATCACCTGTGTCGAGACGGGGTCCGGCTTGAGCCCCAGCTTCTTGCAGACGTATTCCTCGACTGCAGGCTTCAGGTGGGCCATGGTCCCCACCGCCCCCGAGATCTGGCCGACCGAGACCTCCTCCCGCGCCTTCTCCAACCGCTCCCGGTTCCGCTTCATCTCGGCGTACCAAGACGCCACCTTGAGCCCGAAGGTCAAAGGCTCGGCGTGAATCCCGTGGCTCCGGCCGATGCAGGGGATGGCCTTGTGCTCCAGCGCCCTCTTCTTCAAGGCCTCGAGGAGCCCGTCCATGTCCTTTAAAAGGATGTCGGCCGACTTCTTCAACTGGACGGAGAAGCAGGTGTCCAAGACGTCGGAGGAGGTCAACCCCCAGTGGAGGTAGCGCCCGTCGGGCCCGGCATTCTCGTTCACGTTGGTCAGGAAGGCGATGACGTCGTGCTTCACCGTCCGCTCGATCTCGTCGATGCGGGCGACGTCGAATTTGGCCTTCTTGCGGATCTTGTCGGGAATATCGGCCGGAATCTTCCCAAGCATTGCCCACGCTTCCACCGCCAAGAGCTCGATTTCCAACCAGATTTTGAATCGGTTTTCCGGCTCCCAGATGGCGGTGAGCTCGGGACGCGAGTAACGAGGAATCACGGGGCGTTTCTAACAAAGAAAGACAAATTCTCAAGAACCTTTTCGAAACTTTCATCGGTCCCCAAGTGATGTGACCTAACTTGTCTTTAAAAGATAACGTATTATTATTGTTATCCTTTAGCAACATTCCTTGAAAAACGGCGATGGGCATTGTATGGCGTCCCACCGAGTCGATCGTCTCACCGTCCTCCATCCCGACCTCCCTGACGGGAAGGTCACCGTCGAACTCCCCTGGGGCTCGTTCCCGGACCGGATGCAGGAGACCCTGGACGCCCTGGACGCGAACGACGACGGAACGATCGTCTACTCCCCGCTCTCCGGATCCTCCGCCCCAGCGGAGGCTGAGGTCGTCCATGCGAACGGAACCGTCGACCGCTTCTTCCGCCTCTTTTGGTCCTATGAAGGCGTCGCGCCCTACGCCCGCCGGGATTTGAGCGAGGCGACCATGGACTCCCGGACGGCCTCGTCCGAAGAGATCCAACTCAAACTCTACAACCAGGCCGCCTTGTCCCTACTGAAAGACAAGAAGGACCCCGCCCTCTTCCGCTTGGCCGGGCGCGTCTTGGCCACGGTCGCGGATTACCAGCACCTTTATGAATTGGGCGAGATCGCGCGCGACCGGTGGACGACGACCAAGGACCTGCGCTTCGTGCGCGTTGCCGAGGAACTCTTCTTGGAAGCCCGGAGGCTGGCCGCTCCCGTCCGTATCGGACGTTTTGAATGGATGGAGAAGATCGATGCCTCCCTCCAAAAGATAAACCCCGTCTTGGACAAGGCGGACCGGGAGGCCCTCGCCCTATCCATCCAACGCCCTTTTCTCCTGGCCTCCTTAGGCTCGCCGATCACGGCGGATCTCGAAACCCTGAAAAAGGACGACGGGCTCGTCTTCTTCGAGGTGGCGGTTCCGAAGTCGTGGGTGGAAAAGTCCGAACGCCGGGGCGAAACGGTGGAAGACTCGCTGATCCACTATTTCACCTCCATCGAGCGCCCCACCCTCAAGGGATCGCCCTTTCAGGACGCAGTGGAAGATCGGGAATATCCCCTCATCCCCGCCGCCGCCGAGGAGGACCAACCCGGGGCCACGGACGACCGGATTGACGTCCAATCCTCCTTTCACGTGAACCAAGACCGGATGAATCGGGTCCTCTTCGAGAAGAAAAAGGGGGACATGGTCTACTACCGGGTGGGCTTTCGGTTGCCTAGCTCCGTCCAGGCCTTGGGCGGACGATCCCTCCGGCGCTTCGATCTCAAACTCACCTTGGGCGAGGACCAAGGCACCCGAGAGGTCCCGGGGGCCTTCATCCTGCAGGACATGGCGGACAAGACCAGCCGGGACGTCTTCGCCACGGACCTTCACTTAAGCGAGCGCGACTACGACATCGTCCGCGTCCTTCTGGAGTCCATGGCCGAAGACGTCTCATCCGGCAACGCGCCTGACTCCCTCCCGGAGGACGCCGCGGCCATCGAGCGGTTCTACGAGTCCGTCAACGAGAACGTCGAGGCCTCGTTCGAGTCCTGGAACGATCTCTACCGCCAGGGCAAGATCGACCGCGTCTTCCTCCTGGGCGACTTGGCCGACTTCGTGAACCTGGGCTTGAGCCTTCAAAAGCAGGGCTTCCGGAGCACCAACCTGCGCCGACTCCAGCACATCCTATCGAAGGCGGAGTTCCCCCTCCTGACCGTCACCGGCAACCACGACCATCGGGGCCAGGGCTTCGCCACCAGCAACCATCGTCGGAATTTCGTTTTTCAGGAGGGTCTCCAGAAATATTATGAAAAGTATTTCGACAAGAGCGGGACCGACCACCCCTTCGCCCCGTCCTTCCCTGGTAATCTCTACTGGAACGGAGGCATCCGCGCCTTGATCATGGGGACCTGTTCGAACGACGCCGACTGCCTCGACAGCCAGATCTTGGACCGCCTGAACTCCGACAACCCCTGGAAGATCCCCAACGACGGGTTTCTGGGCCATCAGCTGCGCGAGATCGGAACCTACGAGACCTACGGAACCGGCCTGGGGAACGGTTTCCGCGTCTTTCTCTGGCCCACCGAATCGGAGGACTTCTACTTCGCCAACTTCTTGCTCAAGGATTGTCCCGATCCCGTGGGGATCTTGAGCGCGGACAGTTGTTTTTGGCGTGGCTTGGAGAATTACTGGGTCAAGCAGGAACCCAACGGCATGGGACCGAACCCGGAGAACTTTTTGGCCTTCGTCAATGAGCTTAAGACCGCCCAGTCACGCGGCGAACGGGTCATCCTGGGAGGTCACTATCCGGTGATCTCCACGGGAACGGGACCCGACGGCGTCCAGGCCGGAACGGATACCTTGAAGGGCGACGTGGCCTGGTCGGTCCGTCTCGCCTCCTATTACTTCCGTTCCGCGCAAGGGGATCCTGTCCTGGCAGCCTCGATCTCCGGCCATGTCCATCATTACGAGGAGTACGACTTTTGGTTCCACTTCCACCATTTCGCCGAGGAGAAGCACAAGAAGGAGCATCACGGGGAGAGTTTCACCGGCATGGCCCTTCAGGACCACATCGACGAGATGAGCGAAGAGATCGAGGTCCAGTTCCGCAAGGAGTTGGGAGACATCTTCGACCAAGCGGACACGTCCCTCTACGCCCGTCTCGAGGATTTTCGGGAACGCTGGCATTTAGACGACATCACCCATATCCGCCAAGTCTCCCAGGCGGGCGCGGAGGGCTTCCCGGGGCCGGTCGTCCGCGAGGTCAACAAGGATTCAAGCAAGCACGGTCGCAATTGGGGGACGGCGTTCGTCAACGCGCCGGCCATCGGCCCGCCCGCGGACGTCGACCAGGGCTACTTGATCGTTACCACGAAATCCGACGGAACCTTTGCCATCGAACCGCGTTTCGTGCGCCGGGCCGGCGACGGGCGCATTCTCGATGTTCCGGGGACAGACTTGGAGTCGCTCCGCAAAGGGAGGTGGCAGGAGATCCACGATTGGGACCCGTCGCGTGCGATCGCCCCCTTCGTTCCGCTTCAGGGCAGGACGGTCTCGCGCGTGAACGATCACACCTTAAGACCAAGGCGGACCTTCGACTTCCTCCCGCTGATCTATCAATACCCCGCGGGCAAGATCGGCTTGAACTTGGACTTAACCCTCCAGTGGGATTCCCCGTCGGCGACGCCGGATACCGTCCTTGGAGGCGAACTCGTCTTCCCCTTGAACGATCACGTCAATACCAGGCGCTTCGGGCATCCCAATTATGTCGCGCTCGGCGCGGCCTATTCCTTCGAAAACGAAGATCTCAAGACGCGCTTCGGGATCGACTGGGGCCAGTTTCGGACCGACGTCACCTTGGAGAATTTAAGCTCGGCCCATCCTATGTTCGGAGGCGAGCTGCTGTGGCATACCGTCCTGCCGCCTCAACCCGGCGTTGGTGTCTGGATCAATTCGGATTTCGAGGGAAACGTCTCGGGAGGGCTCATGTTGCGGGCAACGCCGACCCTCCTGACCGTCAGGCCCTAGCGATCCGTTCTTTTTATTAGACAACTTTTTCGAGGGCTGCCGATCACCTGGCACGGAGGTATCCCTCGAGTGTCCACACCCGTCCGGCGGCTATCGATTTCGCACCCGGACCTCGACCATCCGGTGGACGTCCCCCTGCCCTGGGACAACCTCCCGGCGGCTTATCAATCCATTCTCGACGACCTGGACGCCAACGACGACGGCGAGGTGAGCTATTCCCCGATCGAGGGAGGGGCCACGGCCGTCCTCCCCGTGGAAGCGCATCACGCGGACGGATCGGCCGCGCGTCTCCAACAGGTCCTCTGGGGCGTGGCCCGAACCTACCCGGCCAATAGCCGGGACGGCGACCGGGTCACGTTGACCGACCGGACGCGGCAGATCCAGACGCTCCAGGACCAGGTCTTCGACAACGTCGTCCTCCCCCTCTTGGGCGACCGGAGAAACATCGGGCGTTGGCGTGCGGCCTTGCGGCTCCTCTCGGAGACCGGGGATTACCGCCACCTGTACCGCCTCGGCGTGATGGCCCGGTCCCAAACCGCGAACCAGACCGACTTCCTGCGCCTTTCCGAAAGCCTCCTCCTGGCGGCCAAGCGGATCGCGGCCCCCGTCCGGGCGGCGCGGACCCAGGACTTTCAAGGCATCGTCAACGAGCTCTCGGAGGTTCAAGCCGCCCTGGACGCGGCGGACCGGGCGGACTTCCAGAGGGACGCGCGCTCCCCCTATCTCCTGGCGGCGCCCGGCAGCCCCATCTCCGCGAACTTGGCCGACTTGGAGCGCGAAAACGGGACGGTCACCTTCGCCGTCGCCGTGCCTCAGGCGTTTATCGACGCCCATCCGACCGACCTCGATAGGGCGATCGCGGATTCGTTGAACACGGACGGAGGCGTTTTCGCCCGCCGGTCGGTCTTTCAGGACCAAAACGACGGCGTCGAAAGACGGCTGACGGCGGTTTCCGTCGAGCGGGACGCGCCGGGATCGGCCGACGACCCGATCGGTGCAACGTCTTCCTTCCACTTGGACCACGGCCGGCTCGGCCGGACCGTCTTCCGCGGCCGGCCCATGACGTATTTCCGCGTCAACTTCCGCCTGGAGAACCCGCCAGAGGCCCTCGGGGGACGTCCGATCCGGAAATTCGACCTTGTGATCCGGAGGGGCGAGACGACCCGGACCGTCCCTGGCTCCTTCGTCCTCCAAAACATGGCGAACACCACGAGCCGGGACGTCTTCGCCTCCGACCTGCACATCAACGAGCGGGACTATGAAATCGTGCGCGTCATGCGGTCGAGCCTCCTTTCCCTCGCCAACCGTTACGAAACCGACGGCATCCTTCCGGACCAGGTCCCCATCCTCCGGAGCCAGGCCGAGGAGGTCGAGCGATTCTACGAGTCGGTCAACGAGAGGATCGAGGCGGCGGTCGACCAGTGGAACGAGGACTACCGGGCCGGGCGCATCCACCGCGTCTTCCTGGCAGGCGACCTGGTCGACTTCGTCAACATCGCGGGCACCTTGGAGCGGCAGGGATACCGGGGCACGAACCTTCGTAGGTTTCAGGAGATTCTCGGGAGGCTCGAGGCCCCGATGCTGGTCGTGAGCGGCAACCACGACCATCACGGCTACCGGTTTCCCCTCTCCCTCCACCGGCGGAACTTCATCAACGCGGGCGGACTTCAAAACCTCTATGAGATGCACTACGACACGCATCGCTTTCCCAACTCCGTCCTCTACTTCGAAGGCGTGAAGGGGCTTCTCCCGTCCTCGAGCTCGGGCGACGGCTGGATCTCGGACGTGATCCGCGAGCTCTCCGCCGACAACCCCTTCGGTCCGGTCAACGACGACTTTCTGGACCACCACATGCGCGAGCTCGGCACCTATGAGACCTACGGAACCGGGCTCGGCAACGGCTTCCGCGTCTTCGCCTGGCCGACGGAGACCGAGCATTTCAACTATGCGCGTTACCTGTTGGAGGAGGTCCACGATCCCGTCGCGCCGGGGGTCATTGACGGAATCGCCCAGTACGTGGGCCGGCAACACGTGAACGGCAAGGGCCCGAGGCCCGAGACCTTCATCGCGTTCCTCCGGGAGCTGGAGGCCGCGCGTTCGAGCGGCCAGAGGCTGATCCTCATGGGCCACTATCCCCCGTTCTTTGCCGGAGAAGGCCCCGACCAAACGCCGGACGCGGCCGATTCGCTTCGGGGCGACGCCGCCTGGGCGGTCCGCCTGGCATCTTGGTACTACCGGCGGCCGAACGGAGAGGCCGTGATGCCGCTCGCCGTCTCCGGCCATGTCCACCATTATGGGGAATCGGACTTCCGGTTTCATTTCTCCGATGCCGCGGAGGAAGCCCGTTTCCGGACGGGGCTGGGGAATATCCTCCAGAGGAAGAACGCCGGATCGATCTTCGACGACCTCCACCAGCTGCGCCACGACTGGGATCTGGACAATCGAATTGAAATTCGACGCGTCCAAGACCCGGGATCGGACGGCCTCCCGGGCCCGATCATGAGGGACTTCAACGCGAACTCGTCTTCTTATTGCCGCCAAAGGGGGACGGCGTTCGTCAATCTGCCCTCGGTCGGCGTCCCCTCGGAGGACGGGAGCGGATATCTCGTCCTCACGACGAACCCCGGCGGGAGCGTGGAGACGCAGCTCAAATTCTACCGGATGGCGCACGACGGGCGGCCGGTCCGCGCCTTGGGACGCGACCTGGAGGGTTTCCGGCGCGGCCGTTGGAACGAGGACCGGGCCTGGGACGCGTCGCGCACGATGCCCGCCTTTGCGGCCCACACCCAACCGACGGCGGTGACGACCTCGGGGCCCGGAGTACCGGGGAGCCAGCCGCATTGGGATTTTTTCCCGATCGTCTACCAGTATCCGAGGGGCAAAATCGCCCTCACCTTGGACGGCGGCCTCGAATGGGACGCCCGCTCCGGCCGGGTCAGCGGCATGATCGGCGGACAGCTCCTCTTTCCAACGACCCACCACATCCATACCGTTATCGGCGGACCGAATTATTTCGCCATGGGAGCGGAATACTCCGGGCTTTCGAACGACCTCCGTGTCCGGATCGGACTGGACTGGGGTCTCCCGACGACCTACCTCACGGTCAACCGCCTCACGAGCGGCAATCCGGCCTACGGCGGTGAGATTTTCTTCCATGGGATTTTCCCGCACGCCGGCCTCACGGTCTGGGGCGAGTCCACAAGGGACGCCGACTGGGCCGCGGGTCTCGGGCTCCGGCTGACACTTCCGCTCGTCACGTTCCGTAGTTCGAGCGGAGCCCATCCCGATCGATAGGTGTGGATAAGTTTTTTCGCTCCGCCGTCATAAATTCCTGGATTTTTTCCCGAAGAGGTCTAAGAAGAAATTCCAGCCAGATCGTCATAGAATCTTAACGTGAAGACAAAATTCATCTTCGTCACCGGCGGCGTCGTTTCCTCCCTGGGAAAAGGGCTGGCGGCGGCCTCCATCGGGGCCTTGCTGGAATCACGCGGCCTGAAAGTCACCCTTCAAAAGCTCGATCCCTACCTCAACGTGGACGCCGGCACGATGAACCCGTTCCAGCACGGCGAGGTCTTCGTCACCGAGGACGGCGCCGAGACCGACTTGGACTTGGGCCACTACGAGCGCTTTACGACGATCCGGACCTCCAAGCTCAACAACTTCACCACCGGGCGGATCTACGATGCCGTCATTCATAAGGAGAGAAAGGGCGAATACCTGGGCAAGACCGTCCAGGTGATTCCCCACATCACCGACGAGATCAAGGGCGCCATCATGCAGGTGACCCGCGGGGTCGACCTGGTCATCGTCGAGATCGGCGGCACGGTCGGCGACATCGAGAGCCTCCCCTTTCTGGAGGCCATCCGGCAATTCCGCTTCGACGTGGGCGAGGAGAATTGTCTCTACATCCACCTGACTCTCGTTCCCTTCATCCCGACGGCGGGCGAGCTCAAGACCAAGCCCACCCAGCATTCCGTGCAGAAACTCCGCGAGATCGGCATCCAGCCGGACCTCCTTCTCTGCCGGACGGACCGTCCCCTCTCCAAGGAACTCAAGGCCAAGATCGCCCTTTTCTGCAACATGCCGGCCGACTGCGTGATCACGGCCAAGGACGTCGACTCGATCTACGAGGTGCCCCTGGTCCTTCATGAGGAGGGATTGGACGAAAAGATCGTCGAGATCCTCAACATCTGGACGCGGACGCCGGAATTGGGGGCATGGCAGGAGCTGGTCCATCGCATCAGGAACCCCAAGCAGTCGGTGACCATCGCGGTGGTGGGCAAATACGTGCACTTGACCGACTCCTACAAGAGCCTGAACGAGGCCCTGAAACACGCCGGTTTCGCCAACGAGGCGAACGTGAAACTCAAGTTTTTCGATTCCGAGGAGCTGGAGGGCGAGGGAGACATCGGAGCCGCCCTGGCCGGGACGGAGGGCTTGGACGGCATTCTCGTCCCCGGCGGCTTCGGCAACCGGGGCGTGGAGGGCAAGATCCGCGCGATCACCTACGCGCGCGAGAACCGCATCCCCTACTTCGGAATCTGTCTGGGCATGCAACTGGCCGTGATCGAGTTCGCGCGGAACGTCTGCGGCCTCAAGGACGCGAACTCGACCGAGTTCAACCCCCAGACGGCGCACCCGGTGATCGCCCTCATGGAGGAGCAGAAGGCCGTCGTCATGAAAGGCGCGAGCATGCGGCTGGGCGCCTACCCCTGCGACGTGGAGAAATCGACGCTGGCCTTCGAGGCCTATGGCGAAATACAGATCTCGGAGCGCCACCGCCACCGCTTTGAGTTCAACAATTTCTACATGGACAAGCTCACGGGCAAGGGATTGGTCGTCTCGGGCGTCTGTCCCCAGGGCGGGCTGGTCGAGATGGTGGAATTGAAGAAGCATCCGTGGTTCCTGGGTTGCCAGTTCCACCCGGAGTTCAAGTCGCGCCCGCACCAGCCGCATCCGCTCTTCCTGCGCTTCATCAAGGCCGCCTGCGAGTACGGGCGGCGCCGCCAATGGACGGGAAAGGTCGACAAGGCGCCGGACGCGGCCGCGTCCGACTCCGCAAGTCCCGCCTCCGGCCTCTCCGACACCACGAAAGTCAAGACTAAATAGCCCCCCAAAAAATATAGTTTTCGATCGCGGCTCCTTTCTTGACAAGGCCCGGCCTGGTTTCTAAAATTTGGGCAGATTTATGGCCCTTGAAATCAAGCAGAGCCTGAAGCTGGCCCAGCAACTCGTCATCACCCCGCAACTGCAGCAGGCGATCAAGCTGTTACAGCTTTCGCGGCTCGAGCTTCAAAACCTGGTCCAGCACGAACTCCTCGAAAACCCCATTCTGGAAGAAACGCCCGAGGAGACCGCGTCCAAGGAGGAGGAGGAGGTCTCGGTCACCGAACCCTCGGCCCTCCTGCACGACCAGCACGACAAGGAGCAGAAAACCGCCGAGGTCGGCACCAAGGACGGCACGCTGAAGGAGCCCACCAATTTTGACTGGGAAAATTACATGGGCAACTACAACGCCGCGGAGTCCGGCGGCGGCGAGTCCCGGGATTTCAGCGACGAGCCCCCGCCCTACGAGAACCTGGCGCCGACCGGCACGTCCCTTCAGGATCACATCCTCTGGCAACTCCACATGGCGGCGGTCCCGCAGGAGGAGATTGAAATCGCCGAGGAGCTGATCGGCAACATCGACGACGACGGCTACATCAAGGGCGACTTGAACGAGATCGCCCAAAAAATGGGCGTTTCGCTCTTTCAGATCGAGAGCACCCTGGCGCGCATCCAAGAGCTTGATCCTCCGGGCATCGGGGCGCGAAACCTCCAGGAATGCCTCAAGATCCAGATCAAACCATTCGAGCAGCGCGAAAGAGGTCTTCTCGAGTCCCTGATCGATCACCATCTCGAGGATCTGGAACGAAAGAACTATCCGGCCATCCTGAAGGACTTGAAGATTTCCATGGAAAGGCTGCGCGAGCTCGCTCACATCATCTCAACGCTGGAGCCCAAGCCCGGTCGGCCCTTCGGCAGCGAGCGGCCCCAGTACATCATCCCGGACGTCTTCGTGGAGAAGGCGGGTACCGAATACATCGTGTTTCTGAACGACGACGGACTTCCCAAGCTCCAGGTCAGCAATTTCTACCGGAACGCTCTTTATCAAAAGGAAATGCCGTCGAACGCCAAGGAGTACATCCAGGACAAGCTCCGATCGGCCCTCTGGCTCATCCGGAGCATCCATCAAAGGCAGCGCACGCTCTACCGGGTTACGTCGTCCATCGTGAAGTTCCAGAAGGACTTCCTCGAGCACGGCGTCTCGGCGCTCAAGCCCATGGTCCTGCGCGACATCGCCGAGGACATCAACATGCACGAGTCGACCATCTCGCGCGTGACGACCAACAAGTACGTGCAGACCCCGCGCGGGCTCTTTGAGCTGAAGTTCTTCTTCAACGCCCGCGTTCCCTCCGGGAACGGCGACGGGCTCACCTCCGAGGCGGTCAAGGAGGAGATCCGGAAGCTCGTCACCGGCGAGGACCCGAAAAAGCCCCTTTCCGACCAGATCATCACGGACCAATTGAACAAGAACAACATCCAGATCGCGCGAAGGACCGTCGCAAAGTACCGCGAATTGATGGGGATTCTCCCCGCGTCCCGCCGTCGCCAGGTACTCTAATCCAAGGAGGTCTTTTTGGAAATCAACCTCACTTTCCGTCACGCCGAATCCTCGAAAGTTCTCAGGGATCACATTCAGGATAAAATCGACCGGCTCGCGAAATATTTCATCAAGCCGACGAACGCCCACGTCATCCTGAACGTCGAAGGCACGCGGCACGTCGCGGAAATTACCTTTTCCGAGAATCACGGCCTCTTCAACGCCAAGGCCTTGAGCCACGACATGTATCTCTCCGTCGACCGGGCCCTCGCGAAGATCGAGCGCCAGATCAAGAAGTATAAGGAAAAGGTCAAGGGCCACCACAGGAAACCCGGCCGGAGCCCGAAAACGCGCCGCTTGGCGTGACATTACAATTGCTTTTTGCGCAGCCGGGGTCTATAGACCCTCCCTCGCACAGCGGACCGCCGCCATGAAAATAAAGCAGATACTCTCCAAGTCTTGCGTTCTTTCCCACTTGTCCGCCCGGACGAAAGACGACGTCATCACGGAACTCGCCGGGCTCCTCGCCACGAATTTCTCGAATCTCTCCCGCGATGAGATGATCGGCATCCTGTCCGAACGCGAAAAGCTGGGGAGCACCGGCATCGGGAACGGCGTCGCCATTCCTCACGGAAAGATCCCCGCCCTCACGCAGATCGTGACCGGCTTCGGGCGGAGCGTGGAAGGCATCCCCTTCGACTCCCAAGACGGAAAGCCGGCGCACCTTTTCTTCGTCCTGCTCGCGCCCGAGAACGCGGCGAGTCTCCATCTCAAGGCCCTGGCCCGTCTTTCGCGACTCCTCAAGGACGTCCATTTCCGCAACAAGCTCATGGAAGCCGCGGACGCCGACCAGCTGTATCAGGAGATCATCGGAGAAGATGACAAGTTCTAAGGCGACTCATGATCTCATTGCCCGTTTCCTCTTTGCTCGGCGACAAGGATTACCAGCTCGAGCTTGAGTCCCTCTCGAAACAACGCATCGCTTTCAAGAAAATCCTGATCCCCCAGGTTCAAAAGCCGGGATTGGCCCTCACGGGCTACACGGCCAACCTGCAGCCGGGTCGTATCCAGGTGCTCGGAAACTCCGAGGTGCACTTTCTGAGGAACATGAAGCCGGCCAAGGCCGCCGCCGTTCTCCGGCAGATCTGCCGGAGGGATATCGCCTGTTTCGTCGTCACCAACCGCAACCGTCCGCCCTCCGTTTTGGTCCGGGAGGCGGCCCGCGGGCGGATCCCCCTCCTCCGGACCTCCCTCACCACCGGCATCTTCATCCAGCGCGTGACCCGTTTTCTCGAGGACAGGCTGACCGAGACCACGACCACGCACGGGGTCCTCCTCGACGTCTTCGGCGTGGGCGTCCTCCTTCTGGGCAAGAGCGGCATCGGCAAGAGCGAGTGTGGGCTGGAGCTGGTCATGAAGGGGCACCGGCTGGTCGCGGACGACGTCGTCAATATCTGCAAGAAAGCGCCCACCTCGCTTTACGGCTTTGGCTCGGAACTCATCAAGTACCACATGGAAATCCGGGGACTGGGCATCATCAACATCAAGGATCTCTTCGGCGTCACCTCCGTCCGGGACCAGAAATTGATCGAGCTCGTCATCGCCATCGTCGAATGGAACCCGCGCCAGGAGTACGAGCGCCTCGGGATCGACCAGCAAACGCACGAGATTCTGGGCGTGAAGATCCCCTTCATTCAACTGCCCGTCCGACCCGGACGGAGTCTCACCACCGTCATCGAGGTCGCGGCGAGAAACCATCTCTTGAAGCTTAAAGGCTTCTATTCGGCCAAAGAGTTTCAGGCCAAGCTGACCCGCCAGCTCCTGTGGGGCGAGAATGAAAAGACCCGTGGGACCGTCGCATGAGCCGCGCCTCTCCCGAAATCCTCCTGATTTCCGGTCTCTCCGGAGCGGGTAAATCGACCGCGCTCAATCTTCTGGAGGATCTGGGCTATTTCGGGATCGACAACCTGCCGGGCGCCCTGCTCCCTCATCTCCTGGATCTCCTCCAGGCCGGCCGGGGCCTCAGCCACCTGAAGAAGATCGTGCTCGTCATGGACGCCCGCGAGAAGGGTTTCGTGAAAAACTTCGAGCGTTGCTTCCGTCTGCTTCGGGAGCGCAAGGTCCGGCACCGCATCGTTTTCTTCGACGCCCGCGACGACGTTCTCGTCCGCCGCTACTCGGAGACGCGCCGCCGCCATCCCCTCGCTCCCACCGGACGGGCCTCGGATGGGATCCGCAAGGAACGTGCCCTTCTCACGCCGATGCGGGGTGCCGCCCACGACGTGATCGACACGACCTATGTCGGCCTCAAGGACCTTCGCGGACGGATCCTGTCACTCGTTCGGGACCGTACGCCATCGAGAGGCCGGCAAAAACCCTCCGTCACCGTCGTCTCCTTCGGCTACCGCCACGGGCTTCCGCTCGAGGCCGACCTCGTGTTCGACGTCCGTTCGCTGCCGAATCCTCATTTCGTGCCGCGTCTTCGCCCCCTCTCGGGGCGCGACGCCAAGGTGGCCCGCTTTGTTCTCGGCCAGCGCGAAACCAAGGGGCTCTTAAAGCCCATCCGCTCCCTTCTTCGCCTCGTCTTGGAGCGATCCGTTCGCGAGGGAAAATCCTATTTGAACATCGCCTTCGGCTGCACCGGAGGGCGCCACCGTTCGGTGGCCATCGCCGAGTCGGCGGGGAGAGACTTGAATCGGTGGGGGTATGCGGCTAAAGTGGTTCATCGGGACGTGAACCGGGAGGAATGAAGGCGTGATCGGGACCATTGTCGTATCGCACGGAAACATAGGAATGGAGATGGTGCGCGTTGCGCGCTCCATCGTCACCGACGCCGCCCCGATGGCCGGCGTCGCTCTTGAGCATGACGAGGATGCGACTCAGATGCGGGACAAGATCCTCGCGGCGATCCGCGAGGTGGATCGCGGCGGCGGCATCCTGCTCCTGTCGGACATGTTCGGCGGAACGCCCTCGAACCTGTGCCTGTCCTTTCTTCAGGAAGGGCGGATCGAGGTCATCACGGGCGTGAACCTGCCCATGCTCATCAAACTGGCAAGCTTTAGGGGGGAGAGGCCGCTGGCGGAGATCGCCGCGTTCATCCGGGAATATGGTCAAAAAAACATCGCGCTCGCCGGAGAAGTCCTCAAGGGAAGCGCCGGCTCCGCCTAGAGAGGGCGGGACCGTCAAGACGTTCCTCATCAAGAACGACCTGGGCCTCCACGCGCGCGCAGCGGCGCAGTTCGTGAAGATCGCCAGCCGTTTTGGCGCGGAGGTCTTCGTGAGCAAGGACTCCCGGGAAGTGAACGGCAAGAGCATCATGGGCATCCTCATGCTCGCCGCGGCCAAAGGCTCGAAGATCACCATCCGCACGGAGGGCGCCGACGGACCGGACGCCCTGGCCGCCCTTGAAGTGCTGATCGAAAACAAATTCGGCGAACAATGAGCGCACGCCGCCTCAACCGGCAGCTGAAAGGAATCGCGGTCTCCCCGGGCATCGCCGTGGGGACGGTCCATCTCCTCGAGGCGGAGCCCGTCAACGTCCCGAAGTACTGGATATCCGACCGCGAAGTGACGGGGGAGATCAACCGTTTTCGCCAATCCCTCAAGCGCACCCAGACCGAACTCGCGCGCATCAAGGAAAAGCTTTGCAAATTCCAGGCGGGCGATCAGGCCAAGATCATCGACTCGCACCGGCTGATCGCCCAGGACGAGCAGCTGGTTGAAGGAACCATCCAGGCCGTCCGGCAGGAGAAGATCAACGTCGAGTGGGCCTTCCACAAGGAGGTCCAGAAGATGATGGAGGCGTTCCCCAAGACCACCGACGCCTATTTTCGGGAACGTTACAGCGAGCTGGGACACGTGGCCCGGCGCATCCTGCTCAACCTCCTCGGCGCGGACGCGCCTTCCCTGCCCAAGCTGGACAAGGACGCGGCGATCGTCGCGCACGACCTCTCTCCCACCGACACCGTCCAGCTGGTCAAGGGAATGACCCAGGGATTCGTCACTGAAGCGGGCGGGTCGACGTCACACACGGCGATCATCGCGCGCGCTCTCGACATTCCGGCCGTCTGCGGCATCGAGGGGATCACTCACCTCGCGCACGAAGGCGACCCCATCCTCATCGACGGCAACGAAGGGTTGGTGATCCTCCACCCCTCCGCCGCCGAACAGAAACAATACAACACGCTCCGCAAGAAATTCGAGCGGCAGGAAAATCAGCTTCTCAAGGAGGCCCACCTGCCGTCCGTCACGATGGACGGCTACCGGCTGCGGCTCGCGGCGAACATGGAACTCCTGGATGAGATTCCCGCCATCAAGTCCCACGGCGGCGAAGGCGTCGGGCTTTTCCGCACGGAAATGCTCTTCCTCTCGCGGAAACGCCTGCCGTCCGAAGACGAACAGTTCCACGCCTACCGGGAGGTCCTGCAAAAGATGGCCCCCGAGTCGACGACCATCCGCACCTTCGACATCGGCGGCGACAAGGTGATGGATGACGAGGACTTTGACGAAGGCGTGAATCCCGCGCTGGGTCTCCGCGCCATCCGCTACTGTCTGAAGCGGCGCGACCTCTTGAAGACGCAGCTTCGCGCGATGCTGCGGGCGTCCCGCTTCGGCCCCCTCAAAATCCTGATCCCCATGATCACGAACCTGGAGGAGCTCCGCCAAGTGAGAAAGATCGTCGGCGAGCTTCAGGACGAACTTCGCGACAAGGGCTCTCCCTTCGATGGATCGGTGAAGCTCGGCGCCATGGTGGAAACCCCCGCGGCGGCCCTGATGGCCGAGGAGCTGGCGGCGGAGTCGGATTTTTTGAGCATCGGCACGAACGACCTGATCCAGTACACCCTGGCCGTCGACCGCGTGAACGAGGAGGTCTCCTACCTCTACGAACCCCTCCATCCGGCCGTGCTCCGCCTCCTCAAGATCATCAGCGACGCGGGACGCGCGCGGAACATCGACGTCTCGGTCTGCGGCGAGATGGCCGGCGACCCCCTCTGCTTCCTGATTCTCCTGGGATTGGGCCTCACGGAGCTTTCGATGACCCCCCTCTCCATCCCCCGGGTGAAAAAGCTCACCCGCTCGGTCACCTTCCGCCAGGCCAAACAACTCCTCGACCGCGCGCTCGACTGCAAAACCGCCACCGAAGTCGAACACCTCGTACAGCGGGAAACCCAAAAGATTCGGGCATTTGCCAAGCTCTGAGCGCTTCCACCCCCGGCCCGATATCAACGATTGACTTCGGGGAAATTCCCCGGTTACTTACGGGACTCTTTTTTGGAGACTCTTATGGCGAAAGAATTCCTCTTCAGCTCGGAATCAGTGACCGAAGGCCATCCGGACAAGGTGGCCGACCAGGTCTCGGACGGCGTCCTCGACGCCTTCTTGGCCCAGGACCCCCTCTCGCGCGTGGCCTGCGAGACGCTGGTCAGCACGGGGCTTGTCGTCATAGCGGGCGAAATCACAAGCAAGGGCATGGTCGACTACCAGAAGATCGCGCGCGAGACGATCGCGGAGATCGGATACACGGACTCCGGCATCGGCTTCGACGCCTCCTCCTGCGCCGTGCTCGTCACCGTCGGCCGCCAGTCCCCCGACATCTCCCAGGGCGTGACGCCCGGCGAGGGCCTCTTCCCCGACCAGGGCGCCGGAGACCAGGGCCTCATGTTCGGCTATGCGACCGACGAGACGCCGGAGCTCATGCCGATGCCGATCGTTTACGCCCACAAGCTCACGCGAAAATTGGCCGAGGTCCGCAAGTCCAAGAAGGTCCCCTTCCTGCGACCGGACGGCAAGTCGCAGGTGACCGTCGAATACCGCGACAGCCGGCCCGCCCGCGTTCACACGGTGGTCCTGTCCTCCCAGCACGATCCCTCGGTGACGTACAACCAGCTCAAGGACGCCCTGATGGAGGAAGTCGTCAAAAAGACGATCCCCGACCAGATGCTCGACCGCGACTCGAAGTTCTTCATCAACCCGACGGGCCGGTTCGTCGTCGGCGGGCCGCACGGCGACTCCGGGCTCACGGGCCGCAAGATCATCGTCGACACCTACGGCGGCTGGGGCCGCCACGGCGGCGGCGCCTTCTCGGGCAAGGACCCGAGTAAGGTGGACCGCTCCGCCTGCTACATGGCGCGATACGTGGCCAAGAATATCGTCGCGTCGCAATTGGCGAAGCGCTGCGAGGTCCAGATCGCGTACGCGATCGGCTACGCCGAGCCCATCTCGTTCATGGTGGACACCTTCGGCACGGGAAAGATCGCCGACGAGAAGCTGGCGGAGATCGCCTCCCATCTTTGGGACCTGCGCCCCGCCGGCATCATCAAGGCCTTGGACCTTCTGCGCCCCATTTACAAGAAAACGGCGGCCTACGGGCATTTCGGGCGCCAGGATCCCGACTTTACCTGGGAGAATACGGACCGGGTGAACGATCTGCTCCGGCTCGCGGGCGGCAAGGGCGTCTCATCAAAAAAGACAGACACCGCGGGCGCGGCGGTTCGCGGGGAAAAACGGGAGGCGGCCGCGTTCGTGGCCAGAACGAAATGACCCAAAATTACGACGTCAAGGACCCCAAACTCGCCGAACAAGGAAGATTGCGGATTGAGTGGGCGGCCCAGAGCATGCCCGTGGTGAGGAGCATCCGCGAGCGCTTCGAAAAGGAAAAGCCGCTCAAGGGCGTGAAGATCGGTGCCTGCCTTCACGTGACGACGGAGACCGCTTATTTGATGCTCGCCCTCAAGGCCGGCGGCGCGGACATCACCCTCTGCGCCTCCAATCCGCTCTCCACCCAGGACGATGTGGCGGCTTGCTTGGCCATCGAACACGGCATCCCCACCTACGCGATCAAGGGTGAGGACAACGCCACCTACTACCGTCACATCGAGGCCGTCCTGGACTCCCATCCCGTCATCACGATGGATGACGGGGCGGACGTCGTGGGCCTGCTGCATCAAAAGAGGAAATCCCAGCTCGCGGAGGTCATCGGCGGCACGGAAGAAACAACCACCGGCGTCATCCGCTTGAAGAGCATGGAGCGCGACGGTATGCTCGCGTATCCCATTATCGCCGTGAACGAGGCCTTGACCAAGCATCTCTTCGACAACCGTTACGGCACCGGACAGAGCACGATCGACGGCATCATCCGCGCCACCAACCGCCTTCTCTCGGGTTCGAATTTCGTCGTCGCCGGCTACGGCTGGTGCGGCAAGGGGCTCGCCATGCGCGCGAGGGGCATGGGCAGCCGCGTGATCGTAACCGAAATCGACCCCCTCAAGGCCCTCGAGGCCGCCATGGACGGTTTCGAGGTCCTGCCCATGCACAAGGCGGCCCCCTTGGGTGACATCTTCTGCACGGTCACGGGCAACAAGAGCGTCCTCCGGCGCGAACACTTCGACGCCATGAAGTCCGGCGCCATCCTCTCCAACTCCGGGCATTTCAACGTGGAGATCGACATCCCCGCCCTGGAGTCGCTCGCCAAGGGACGGAGGAAAATTCGTGAATTCGTCGAAGAATTCACGATGGCCGACGGCCGCAAAATCAATCTTCTCGGTGACGGCCGCCTCATCAACCTCGCCTCCGCGGAGGGCCACCCCTCCAGCGTCATGGACTTGAGTTTCGCCAACCAGGCCCTCTGCGCCGAATACATGCTTAAGAACGCGAGGAACCTGCAGAAGAAGGTCTACGACGTCCCGGAGGCCATCGACCGGAACATCGCCGAGATGAAACTCAAGCATCTGGGCATGACGATCGACAAGCTCACGCCGGAACAGGAACGCTACTTGGCGTCCTGGAACGAAGGGACCTAGCCGGTCCCTTCGAAACGAGGGCACGTGACGAAGATCCTCCTGATCGAGCCGAATGAGGCGCATTCCAAGCTGATCCGGGACCGGATCGAGGCGGGAATCGACCGCGCCCGCGTCGATGAGACTCCGAACCTCAAGAAGGGCCTCGACCTTCTCACCCGTCGCGCTTACGACTGCATCCTGACCGATACCGCGACGCCCGAAGAATCCGACATCCGCCTCATCCAGCAGCTTAAGAAAGCCGCCGGAACCGTTCCCATCATCGTCGTCACGGGGCGGACCGATGACGGCCGGGCCTCGGCGATCATCCGGAATGGTGCGGCGGACTATGTCCTGAAATCGCGCGCCACTCTCGAAGCCATCCCCGAACTGGTGCGCAAGAATATCCTCAAGAGTCAGGTCAAGCATCCCCTCCTGGTTCCGGCCAACGTGTTGCGACGGATTCTGGACGAGATCGAGAAAAACGTCTCGCGGGACGTGCGCGCGAAGATCCGGAAGATCCGCAAGAATACCGAGAAACTCCTTAGTCGTTAGGTTTCTTTCCGAGTTTGGCCTGGACGGCCTTGAAAAGGGCCTCGACGGACGTGGTCTCGCTCACGTCCGCGTAGGAGCGCTGGATCTCCTCCAGGAGATCGCGGACATCGGCGTATTTCCTCTCCTGGTCGAAGAGCCGCCGCGCCTCATCGAGCAACGCCTTGGCCTTTTGAGTCCGCGCCGCTTTGAGCCGCGCCTGGAGCCGCCGGGCCTCCGCCACCTGGGAGGATTGCGGGTGCTGGGCGATTACGCCTTGGAGAAAAACATCCGCCCCGTCGGGGATGGCGCCGGCATCGATCGCGGTCTCGAGGTCGATCATTTCGAGCGAAACGATGTCCCTCTTCCGGGCCCCCGTCCCGAGGTCCTTCATGGAGGCGAGCCTCTCCTTGGCCTTGGCCAGAACCGCCGTGGTCTCTTCGGAGCGAAGCAGGAGCCTCCGGTAGATAAGGCGCGCCTCCTCGAACCGTTTTTGCAGAAAGAGCAGGTTGGCGAGGTCGTACTGGAGCTTGAGGGAATCCACCTCCGCCGGCAGGTCTTCCAGAACGATCTTGAGGGAATCGATCGCTCCATCGATGTCCCCCGTGTCGGCCAATGCCTGACTGTAGAGGACCTTGACGATGACGGGCAGATAGTGTTCCGGCTGCCCGGCCGCAAACTCCCGGTAGAGCTGGATGACCTGTTTGTAATTGTGCCGTTCAAACTCGCGAAGGACGTTCTCGACCAGGGTCTTTTCGGGGGGGGGCTCGGCGAGAACGGCCGGACCGGTCCCCAAGACGATCAAGATCGCGAGCAAAACGGCACGATTCACGCCCTGCTTCTTCGGGGCTTTTGTCCTCAAAGTCAATGTTTCGGTGAGGACTTCAGACCTCAGTCTTGGGGTCCTTTCACGGGAAGACCCGCCACCTCCTCATCGGTAGACCCTAAATACATATAATAATATCAATAAGATATAAATCTTCCGCCCTCCCCATTTGTGGCATATATGTTGCAGATTCCCTGCTTTGAGGACCCAGGAGATTTGCGGGCGGAAACTCGCAACGTCTTCTGGTACGATAATCCTCAAAACGAGGGAGATTCCAGTGAGCGTGAACGGCATTGGCGGTCCAAACAATACGCAGCAGCCCCAACAGACCCCGTCTCCATTGGTGGGCACCCAGTCCGGCTCGCCGACGGTCGGGACCCAAACGGGGGAGCCCACGGACGAAGGGGCGCCTGGCGTCAGCACGGCCGAGGGAGGATCCGGAGAAGGGTCCGTACCCACCCCTGCAGACGCGAACCTTGGTTATGGCGAAGTTGACGTCGAGAATTCCTGGCTCGGCCAGAATTTCCCTAAGGACGGCAAATACGGCAATCCGATCATGGAAGCAGCGGAGATCCAAAAAAAGCTCGATGAATACGAAAGCCTCGCGGAAAGCAGGGATCAGCTGGAGTACTTGGCCGAAAGAGGAGACGCCAAGGCCGCGGATCTTCTGGCCAAACTGAACAAGTATCTCCCCAGTGAAAGGGAGATCGAAAAAATGCAGGACAGACTCGACACACTTTCCGAGTTCCTCGACGGGCTCGACGCCAATAAACTGGCCGCTTACGGGGATGCCGATGGGGACTTGGTGACAAATGAGGCCGAGTTGGCGAACGGAACAAATCCTTTCGCGCAAGATACCGATGGCGACGGGATTCACGACCGGGGAGAATTGGAATTACAGCATATCGTCGGCTTTGAATGGATGGACCCGACTAACGGCGACGCCAATCGTGACGGCAAAGTCGACAGCTTGAACCTCCCAGCGACAATCTCGGCTCGGTATACGGTCGGAGGAAATTCCGGCACGGGCGGTGCTAGCGGAACCGGCGGCGCGGGGGGCACCGACGGCGTTGGCTCTCAAAGCCAAAACCTCATGTGGCAGACACCCTCCGCGGACGCCCAGTCGGTGGACGGTGCGACCGGCGGGACCATCGACGGCGAGGGCGACGTGGTCTTCAACGCCAGCGGCGATCTGGACATCAGCGTCAGCGGCAGCGACCTCATCATCACCCAAGGCGGCGTGACGACCACCATCAAGAACTTCGAGAGCCGCAAGATTTACATGAACGGGACGGCCGAAAACGTCACCTTCCACGACATGAACGCCAGCGTCTTGAACGCGAAGGATTCGGACACCGACGGCTTCGCGGACTCGGGCGTCAAGTGGGGCGACGGCATCAAGGTCGCCAGCAGCACCAACACCTACGACCCCTTCAACGGCTCGGTCGCCATCGACGAGGCCGCATCGACCGCCGAGGAGGTCGTCTACAACGCCAACGGCGTCGCCGGCACTTTCGAGATTCCCGAGACGATGGGCGGCAACGTCGTGGAGATCACGTTCGAGGGCAACGACGTCATCGTGACCGTCAAGGAGACGACGGGCGGCGATCCGATCAAGAAGTTCCGCCTCAAGGACGGCAAGACGGCGGTCGAGAACGGCGACATCACCTTCAAGGGCACGGATGCGAACGACTATTTCTACACCGAGGGCAAGGTCACGATCTACGCCGGCAAGGGCAACGACTTCGTCGCCGCCGGCGCGGGCTCCCAGATCTACGGCGAGGACGGCAATGACGTCCTCTCCGTCAGCGGCACGGCCAACGGCAGTCGGTTGGACGGCGGGGCGGGCGACGACGTCATGGAGGGCTCGGACGGCGTAGACAACCTCGTGGGCGGCACCGGGAACGACGCCATGTACACGGGCACGAGCGAAGGCGATAGCCTTGACGGGGGAACCGGCGACGACATCGGTATCGTCTCGAACACGGCGACCGACGCCAACTACACCATCCAGATGGGCGGCGGGATCGACATGTCGAACGCGACCAACACCTCCGTCGTGGAGGGCGGTTCGGTCGACGTGCGCATGGACGATCTGGACGGCCTCCGCGGCTTCCTCCAGGGCCAGAAGACCGAGGCGAGCGGCGCCCTTTTGGAAGAGTTGGACAAGGCCGGGAACCTGACCGACAACGCGGCCCAGATGGCCGCCTCGTCGGTCCGAGACGCCTTCCTCGCCTACCTCATGAAGAAGAAGAGCGAACTCGAGAGTTCGTTCGGCGCCGACCACTCCGGCGGCTACGGCGACGACACGGACCCGGTCAGCCCGCCTCCGCCCCCTGAAGATACCGGGCCCTAGTAACGGATTGAAACGAGAGTCAAACCAAAGGCCGGGGCCGTCGCCCCGGCCTTTTTTCTATCCCGAGACTGCAATATTTTTCGAAATTCCTTCGGTGTGACCCTTCCCTTCCCCACATCCACCAGGGTCCCCACGATGTTTCGGACCATGTATTTGAGAAACCCTTCGCCCGTGATTTCGACCCGGACCTCCGGTCCCTTCTTTTGAATCGTCACGCGCTCCACGCGCCGTACGGACGTCTTCGTGTCGCTTTGGGCACCCCGAAAGGCGCTGAAATCATGGCGTCCGGGGAGGGCCTTGGCCGCACGCCGCATCGCACCGAGGTTCAAGGGGTCCCAAACGTGCCACGCGCGAAGCCTCTCCAACGCGGATCGTGATCCTTCGTTCCAGATCACGTAACGGTACGTCTTGGATTGGGCGCTCCGAATCGCATGGAAGCCTCCGTCCGACTCTTCGACGGACTTGACCGCGACCTCGGGAGGGAGGAGGCCGTTCAAGGCGATCAAGAATTTCTCGGGCCGGATGCGCGACTTCGTCCGGAAGTGCGCGACCTGGCCCAGGGCATGGACCCCGGCGTCCGTCCGGGAGGCGCCGACCAATTTGATGTCTTCCTGGGTAATCTTGCGGAGGACGTCTTGAATCGTCCCCTGCACGGTCCTCTTATGCGGCTGAATCTGCCAGCCGGAGAAGGCCGATCCATCGTATTCCAACGTAAGTTTGAGGGTACGCATGTCCGTCCTGTGGACGTAAGAGCCTGTAACGCTCCTTCGTCGCTAACAGGCTCTAAAATTCGAAGAGGAATCCACCGGTCGCCGTGAGGTTCGAGAGGTCCAATCCGCCCCCGCCGAAGTTGTTGATCCAGCCGTAGCGTCCTTCGATCGTGAAATAGACGTCATTCACTCCCATCTCGTTCTCCATGAAGTCCGAGAGCGGGTCGAGCCGGTCCAGCAGGATCTGAAGCCCCGCCGCCCCGTGAAGCCCGAACTTGAACCCGCTGGTCGAGCCACCGTTCAGGGTTTCCCGGAAAAAGACGTAATCCGGTCCCGCCTTCACGTAGGGGACCAGGAGCTGGTCCTCCCTGAAATCCGCCCGGAAGGCGAAGCTGTTGTGGACGGGAATCAGGAGCAGGTTGAACTTGTCCCCGGAGGGTGCGCCCGACGTCGCGCCGAAGGCGGTCCCGTCCTCCATCAGGAGGCCGACCCCGAGCTCCGCCCCGAACTTCGATTTGTACAGGAATCCGAACTCGATCGAACCCGTGGGGGAAACGGTGCCGAGGGAACCGCGCGTCGTCCCGTTGGTCGGAAACCAGGCGCCCGCCTTGAATTCCAGGGAGAACCATTGAGGCGTATTTTCCGCCGCCGGCAAGGCCGCAGGCCAGAACAACATCATGAAAATGAATAACCGCTTAAGGACGGCCATAAATGAGCGAACAGCCCCCTTCCCCCACTGCCTCCGCAAGCCCCACCGTTGCCTCCGGGGTCGCCGAAACGGGCGTCCCGTCCGGGAACGTCGTCGTGCGGGCTCCGGTGTTGCCGGCCGTGTCCACCGCCTCAAGGCCGATGAAGTACGTCACGCCGTTCTCGAGGCCCGTGACCTTGGCCTTGACCTCGTCGCCCGAAGAGGGCTGGGTGATCGTCCCGGCGATCTCCGACTTGCTCCCCACGGCCTCGGCGTTCGAGTCCACGTAAAGGTTGTAATGGTCGATGTCGCTCTGATCCAGACGCCGGAAGGTCAGGAAAATTTTTTGGTCCCCAAAGGAGGTGCTGATCACTTCGATCCCCGGGGGAGGCGTGTCGACCGTGATGTCGACGGCGTCGCGGCCCGTGAGGCCGTCCGCGTCCGTGACGAAGACGAAGACGCGGTTCGCCCCCTCCCCGAAAAGGCCCGCGTCAAAGGCGATGTCCGGCGTCGTCACGTCCACGCCGGCCGTGTCCACCGTTCCGGAGGCGACCTGCGTCGTTTCATCGCCGACCGTGACCCGAAAGCTCCCCGTCACGTCGGTCTGAAAGGTCAGTGCGACGCTCTCCCCCTCGGAAAAGGTCCCGTCGCCCAAGGACGTGCCCGTAATGCTGACGAAGGGTTTGTCGGTGATGACCGACACATTCGCGTTGCTGACGGAGGCGTACACATAGCCGTCGTCCACACTGGAGGCCACGAGATCATGCGGCGTCGAAGACAGGGTGAGAGGGTCGTTTGTGTCGTCCCCCGAACCACCGTCGTTGAAGTCGATGACCTCGGGGATCCCAAACCCGCCGATGTTGAGGTTTAGGTCGATGACCGAAAGGCCCGAAGAGCCCGAAATATAGGCGTACAGGTCGTCCGGACGGGCGACCTCCGTCACGGCGATGGCCGAAGGGGCCGAATTTGGAGACAGGGGGATGGGGTTGACGCCGGCCTCGATCGGGTCCGTATCCACCAGGGTATCGGTGGCGGTATCGATCACATGGACAACTTTGTCCGTCGCGTCGACGACAAGCAGAAAATCCCCGTCCGGCGTCGCGGCCGCGGCCGGAAGATCCTTGTTCGTCGCCGAGATCGTGATCGTCCCGGACAGGCTCACCGCACCCTCCGCCAGCACGAAAACGAGCCCCCGGTTGCTGGTGACGTAGATCTTGTCGTTTCCACCGACGAACGGGACGAAGACGATGGCCTCCGGCGAGACCGGAGAGCCCAAACCGTCCACGAAAGTCACCGAGCCCGAGGTCTCGTCGCCCGTATCGAACACGACGACGGAGTTGCCCCCGGGATTGAGGAGATATACCTGGTCGTCGGAGGCAGCGGCCTCGGGATCGGCGGCGATCTCGCCGAACGATCCGTCGATCACGTGAAAGGCGTCCGGCTCGGCCGCCAGGTCGTCCAGGTTGATCGTCAGGAGGTCACCGTCGCTCTGGGCCGCGAAGAGCGAGTTTCCGCGGATGGAGAGCCCCGTCACGTCTCCGCCCGTGTCAGCAATCCCCTCGTTCTCGTCCCCTTCCAGGAGCGGGACCTGCTCGGACGTTAACGCGAAGGTCTCGGTGTCGATGCGAAAGATCTTGTTGGAGAAGCTGAGGAAGAGAAAACGGTCGCTCTGGGCGATGAAGGACGTGGCCTGGGAGCTGACGAGGCTGAGCGAAGCTTTTTCCCGGTCGGGGAAGGCGGAAACCGATGCCGGCATCGTGAGGGCGATCACAAGGATCGCCCCTACGGATATTTTAGAGGTATTTTTCAATGAGGATTTCCGCGATTTGCACCGCATTCAAGGCGGCGCCTTTCCTCAGATTGTCCGCCGCCACCCAAAGATTGAGGCCGTTCGGGATCGACGCGTCTTCGCGGATACGTCCGACGTAGACCTCGTCCTGGCCCGCGGCCTCGATGGGGAGCGGGTATTCCTTCTTGGCCGGCTCGTCCTTCACGACCACTCCCGGGATCTTGCGCAGGAGCTCGCGGACCTCGGAGGCCTGCGCCTTTTTCTCCGTTTCGATGTTGACGGCGGCGGAATGGCCGACGAAGACCGGCACTCGAACCGCCGTGACCGTCACGCCCATGTTCGGGGCCTCGATCATCTTTTTCAGCTCCTCGACGATTTTCGCCTCCTCCTTGGTGTCCCCCCCCGGCAGAAAACTGTCGATCTGCGGGATGACGTTGAAGGCGAGCCGGTACGGAAAGACCTTCAGGACCGGGTCCTTTTGGCTGAAGAGGGCCGTGGTCTGCTGGGCCAGTTCGTCGGTGCCGCCCTTCCCCGCCCCGGAGGCGGACTGGTAGGTGGAGAGGACGAGCCGTTTGACGCCGTATTGATCATGGATGGGCTTGACGGCCACGGCGACCGGAATCGCGGAGCAGTTGGCGCCCGCAATGATGCCCTTGTGGCGGGCGATGGCGGCCGCGTTGACCTCCGGGACGACGAGCGGAACGTTCGGGTCCATCCGGAAGGCGCTGGAGCAATCCACGGCGACCGCGCCCTGGGCGACGGCCTTGGGAATCAACTCCTTCGAAACGGCGGTGGGCGTGTCGCCCATGACGATGTCAATGCCGGCGAAGGCGTTGTCGCCGACAAGCCTCACCTTGACGGGCTTGCCCTCCCACTCGATCTCCTCGCCCACCGATTTTTCAGAGGCGAAGAGACGGAGCTCGCCGACGGGGAATTTTCTCTCCGCGAGGATTTCGATCATCTCCCGGCCGACCACCCCGGTCGCTCCCAGAATCGCCAGATTATATTTTTGCTTTTTCACAGTCTCTCCATCACTTTCCCGGCCATTTCCCGCGTACCGATCTGTTGTTTTCCCTCTTCCTGAATGTCACCGCAGCGGAAGCCGTCCTCGAGCGTTTTCTCGACCGCCCTTTCGATCCGCCCGGCGACGTCGTCGCGGCCCAACGAGTACCGTACCATGAGGGCGCACGATAGAATAGTGGCCAGCGGATTCGCAACGCCTTTCCCGGCGATGTCCGGGGCGCTCCCGTGAACCGGTTCGTACATACCCTGCGGGAACCCCAACCGGTTCTTCTTGGCCCCGAGCGAGGCCGAGGGTAGCATGCCGATGGAGCCCGTGAGCATGGCCGCCTCGTCGGAGAGGATGTCCCCAAAAAGGTTGGTCGTCACGATGACGTCGAATTGCCTTGGATTCCGCACGAGCTGCATGGCGCAGTTGTCCACGTACATGTGTTCGAGGGTCACCTCGGGATAATCCTTGCCGATCGCCGCCGCCGTTTCCCTCCAGAGGATGGAGCTCTCCAGGATGTTCGCCTTGTCGACGGACGTGACCTTCTTGCGTCGCGCCCGCGCCGCCTCGAAGGCGGACCGCACGATCCGGTCGATTTCCGGCGTCGTATAGACCTCGGTGTTGAATCCCTTCTTCCCTTTCCCCGTCTCCTTGATGCCCCGCGGCTTTCCGAAATAGATACCCCCGGTGAGCTCGCGGACGACCAGGAGGTCGATCCCGCCGACGACGTCCTCCTTCAAGGTTGAGGCCTTCGCGAGGGCCGGCAGAATCTTCGCCGGACGAAGATTCGCGAAGAGCTTGAGCCCGGCTCGAAGGCCCAGAAGGGCCTGCTCGGGCCTCTTGTCGTGGGGAAGATTGTCCCACTGAGGGCCCCCGACGGCGCCCAGAAGGACGGCATCCGCCTTCTTGGCCTTCTTGAGCGTCTCGGGCGTGAGCGGAATGCCGCTCCGGTCGATGGAACACCCGCCGGCAACATCCTTTTCGAGGTTCAACTTGAGTCCGGAGCCTTCGAGCGCCTTTTCCAGCACGCGAACGGATTCCTCCATCACCTCGGGACCGATGCCGTCTCCCGCCAGAATCAAGATCTTCGCCTTTTTCATCCTCAATTCCCTTTCTTCTTGAACAACTCTTCCAATTTCCGCTTCGACTCATCCGCCACGGAAGCCTCCTTCAACCGCTCCGACGCCATCCGGAAGAAGCTGCAGAAATTAGCCGCCTCCTTGTCCACCACCCGCTCCGCGACCGGCTCCCGGCACTCGTTGTAGGAGTTGGCGTCGTAGAACTCGCAATTCTTGCAGCAGCGGAGGTCACGGCGGCACTTCGGGCAGGTATCCCGGCGCCCGACGATGCCGTCGACTTGAATCTCCGTTCCGCAGGAATAACAGTTCGCCATATCGAAAAAGCCACCGAATTAATTCGGTGGCTGTGCCCGTGACAATCCCGGACATCCAGCCCCGGAATTAATTCCGGGGCTGCTAGAGCTGGGCCGAGACCTTTTTCTCGATGTGCTCGATCCGGTTCAAGGCGGCGATGTAGGCCTTCGCCGAGGCGACGATGATGTCCGTGTGCGAGCCCACGCCACGCACGGTATGGCCGTTCTGCTGGAGCTCCACCATCACCTCGCCCTGGGCGTCCGTCCCGCCGGTCACGGCCGTCACGACAAACTTTTCCAGGTTGCCCTTGAACTTCGAGAGTTTCTTCAGGGCCTTGAAGACCGCGTCGACGGGGCCGGCGCCGGTTTCGACCGCCTTGAGCTTCTTGCCCTCCTTCGTGATCTCGATGGCTGCGCGCGGCTTCTTCTTTGTCCCGCAGGAGACCTCGACGCCTTTGAGGGCATAAGTCTCGGGAACCGTCCGGACCAGGCTCGTGACGATGGCCTCGAGGTCCTCCTCGAAGATCGCCTTTTTCTTGTCCGCCAGCTCCTTAAAACGCTTGAACGCCTCCTCCATCTCGTCGTCCGAGAGGTCGAACCCCATCCCCTTCAAGCGCGTGCGGAAGGCGTGCCGGCCGGAGTGCTTGCCCAGGATGTACTTATGCTCCGTCAACCCAATCGACTCCGGCGTCATGATCGAGTACGTCATCTCGTTCTTGAGCAACCCGTCCTGATGGATGCCCGACTCGTGCGCGAAGGCGTTGGCTCCCACGATCGCCTTGTTCGGCTGGACGGAGATGCCGGTGATGTGCGTCAGGAGCTTGCTCGTCGGGTAGATCTGCTCGGTTGCGATGTTGGTCGTCAGCCCCAGACGGTTCTCGCGGACCTTGAGGGCCATGACGATCTCTTCCATCGACGCGTTCCCGGCCCTCTCGCCGATCCCGTTGATCGTGCACTCCGCCTGGCGCGCCCCGTTCTCGATGGCGGCCAGCGAATTCGCGACCGCCAACCCTAAGTCGTTGTGGCAATGCACGCTCACGGTCGCCCGACCGATGTTCGGAACCGTCTCCATCAAATAGCGGATCAACGACGCGTACTCCGACGGGATCGTGTAACCGACCGTATCGGGCACGTTGATGGTCAATGCGCCAGCCGTGATGACGGCTTCGAACACCTTGGCCAAATACTCCCGGTCGCTCCGGGTCGCGTCCTCGGCGGAGAATTCGACGTCGTCCGTGTAACCCTTCGCGCGACGGACGGCCGCGACGGCGTCCTCCAAGACCTGTTCCCGGGACTTGCGCAGCTTGTACTTGAGGTGGATGTCCGAGGTCGCGATGAAGGTGTGGATCCGGCGCTTGGGCGCATCCTGAATGGCCCCCCAACAAGCGTCGATATCGGCCGCGTTCGCCCGAGACAGCCCGCAAATCGTCGGGCCGGCGACCTCCCGAGCGATTTTCTGCACAGCAGCAAAATCGCCCGGAGACGCGATGGGGAACCCGGCCTCGATGATGTCGACCCCCAAACGCGCGAGCTGCTGGGCCATCCGGATCTTTTCCCCGGTGTCCATGCTGTAACCGGGCGACTGCTCACCGTCCCTCAAGGTCGTGTCGAAAATCTTAACTACGTTGCTCATAATCCTCTCTCCTCGCCTCTCCGTCATTTCCGTTCATCGGTATGACGGTGAAGCGCCGTCCTTTCGTTTTGGTCCTTTCGCCCCGTTCCGAAACCCTTTCGGCGCGAGGCTGCCTCAGTTGCAGCAGCCATAGGGCCGGACCGGACAGGGCGTAGACCATGAAGCCGCCGAACAGGACGATGTTCGGGTCGATGGCAATGATGCCGATCATTATCGCGGCCCCGATCAGGATGTAGAAATAGTTGTTCCTCTGGATGTTGTATTCCTTGAAGCTCCGGTAACGGACGCTGCTCACCATGAGGACGGCCAGGAGCGGCACCATCACCAGGGCCGCGATGCTTTTGACCGGGGACTCGGTCCCCAAGACCGCCTCGTGGAAGAGGACGAACGTGGCCAGCAGGCACGCCGCGCCGGGCGTCGGCAATCCGCTGAACTTGAGCTTCTTCTCCTTTTTGTCCTGGCGTTCGGGCGCCGTTTGGACGTTGAAACGCGCAAGCCTCAAGGCCGCGCAGGCGAAAAACAAGAAGGACAGGAACCAGCCGACGGGCCGAAACCCGGACAATGTCCAGGTGTACATGAGAATCGCGGGCGCCATTCCGAACGACGACAAGTCGACCAGGGAATCGTACTCCTTGCCGAAATCGCTCTGCGTCTTGGTCATCCGCGCGATGCGTCCGTCGATGGCGTCGCAGAGGCTCGCGAAGAGAATCGCCCAGGCGGCCGTGTGGTGGTCGCCGTTGATCGACCGGACGATCGAAAAAAAGGCGAAGAAGAGCCCGCCCGTCGTAAAGAGACTCGGAACCAAGTTGATGCTTTTCTTGAGTTGCATTTTTTTCACGTGAGCCTCCCCAAAACGGATTGACCCGCCTTGACCTTGTCGCCCGTCTTCACCCGAACCTCCGCCTGCGGGGGCAGATAGACATCCACCCGCGATCCGAACCGGATGAGGCCGAAGCGTTCCCCGCGCGTCACCCGTTCGCCGCCCTTGAGGTAACAGACGATCCGGCGTGCCACGAGACCCGCAATCTGGACGAACAGGACGTCCCTCCCGTCGGATTTCTGGCTTCCTTCACGAGCTGTAGCGAGCGCCGTGTCGCGGGAAGCGACACGGATTACGATCGCGTTCTGCTCGTTGTCGAGCGACGCCTTCTCCGCGTAACCCATGAGGAACTTGCCCGGATTGTAGCGCACCGTTTCCACGCAGCCCGAGATGGGGACGCGGTTCACGTGCACGTTGAAGACGTTCATGAACACGCAAATCCGCTTCATGCGCCGGTTCAGATAGCGGCCCTCATCCACCTCGGCGACGGAGATGACCCTCCCGTCCGCAGGCGACACGACGAGATCCTCGCCCGGCGGCGGGGTCCGCTCCGGGTCGCGAAAAAAATTGACGACGAACGCCGGCAGCGCGAGCGAAACGGCCCCCGCGACGGGGCCGGCCAGGATGAATACGACCGCGGAGAGGCCCAGGGCGATCAGGATGAAGGGGATCCCTTCGCGGGCGATCCCCATCCCGCCCCGCATGACCGGAACCTGCGAGACATCCGTGTCAGCCCCCGACAAGGACATGTTCCCCTCTCTGAATCGCGATCATCCCCGTGCGGACCACTTCCATGATGCCGTGCGGCTTGAGGGCCTCCAGGGCCTTGTGCAGGTCCTCTTCGTCGCCGGTCACCTCCACGACGACGGCGTGGGCATTGTTCTCCAAGGCGCGCGCCCCGAGCCTTTCGGCGATCTTCAAGACCTCCGCCTTCGCCCCGGGCTTGACCTTGATCAGGCACATCTCGCGGGTGATGTGGCGCTCGCGCGTCAGGTCCTCCACCGTGATCACGTTCACGAGCTTGTTCAGCTGCTTGATGATCTGCTCCACGATCTGGTCGCTGCCGTGCGTGACGATGGTCATCCGCGAGAGCGTCGGGTCGGTGGTCTCCGAGACCGACAATGAATCAATATTATACCCTTTAGATGAAAAAAGACCGGCAACACGAGCCAGGACCCCAAATTCGTTTTCAACCAAAACTGAGATCGTGTGTTTTCTTTCCATAGCTTCTCCAACTTCGTCCCCCTGTATTGGGGGAGGCAGCCCAAGGATCCGGCTTTGCCGGTCCTTGGGCGTCGGAAGGGGGCGAAGCCCCCTCCGAGTCAAGCGAGTAGCATGTCGTCTAGGGCTTTTCCAGCGGGCACCATGGGGAGGACGTTCTCCTCTTTGGCGACTTGGAAGTCGATCAGAACGGGCTTTTTGACCTTGAGGGCCTCACGCAGCACCGGCTCGACGTCCCGCGGCTTGCTGCACTTCAGCCCCACCGCCCCGTAGGCCTCGGCGAGTTTGACGAAATCCGGCATGCCGGCGGTCAGATCCGACTCCGAATAGCGGTGTCCGTAGAAATATTCCTGCCATTGGCGGACCATGCCCAGGTAGAAATTGTTGATAATGGCCGTCTTGACCGGGAGCTTGTACTGGACCGCCGTCGCCAGCTCTTGGATGTTCATCTGAATGCTCCCGTCCCCGGAGATGCAGAAGACCGTCTCGTCCGGACAGGCCATCTGGGCGCCAAGCGCGGCCGGCAGCCCGTAGCCCATCGTCCCCAATCCGCCGGACGTGCACCACTTGCGGGCCTTGTTGAACGGAAAAATCTGCGCCGTCCACATCTGGTGCTGACCGACGTCGGTGGTCACGATGCACTCCCCGGCCGTGACGTCGTAGATCTTCTGGATGACGTACTGCGGCCGGAGCTCGCCCTTCATGTCCTGCGGGTAGTAGATGGGATGCTCCTCGCGCCACTTCTTGATCTGGCCGTGCCACGCCCGGATGGACTCGCGGTACTTGCGGGCCCTTTCGGGATCGCGTTCGACGATCGCCAAAAGCTTCTCCAACGCCTGCTTGGCGTCGCCCACCAGGGCCACGTCCACGGCGACGTTCTTGCCGATGGAACTGGCGTCGATATCCAGATGGATCTTCTTGGCGCGCACCGCGAACTTCTTCAAGTCGCCGGTCACGCGGTCGTCGAAGCGCGGGCCCAGGGCGACCAGGAGGTCGGCGTTGTTCATCGCCATGTTGGCCCAATAGCCGCCGTGCATGCCGATCATGCCCATCGAGAGCTCGTGGGAGCCCGGGAACCCTCCGAGGCCCATGAGGGTGATGCCGACCGGCAGGTTCAGTTTTTCGGCGAACCTCTTCACCAACTCCGAGGCGCCGGAGGCGACGATGCCGCCGCCCATGTAGAGCACGGGCCGTTCGGATTCAAAGATCAGTTCGACCGCCTTTTCCATGTTGCCCGAGGCGGGCAGGACCTGGGGTTTGTACCCGCGCATGTCGACTTTCCGGATCCCCTTGTATTCCGCCGTGGCGAGCGTGACGTCCTTGGGGATGTCCACCAGGACGGGTCCGGGACGGCCCGTCGACGCGATGTAGAAGGCCTGGTGGATGATGCGCTCCAGGTCGTTCACGTCCTTGACCAGGTAGTTGTGCTTGGTGCAGGGACGCGTGATGCCGACGATGTCCGCCTCCTGAAAGGCGTCGTTGCCGATCAACGGGACGGGCACCTGCCCGGTGAAACAGACCATGGGCACCGAGTCCATCATCGCCGTGGCGAGCCCCGTCACCGTGTTCGTGGCCCCGGGACCCGAGGTGGCCAGGCAAACGCCGGGGCGGCCCGTCACGCGGGCGTAGCCGTCCGCCATGTGGGTCGCGCCCTGTTCGTGGCGCACCAAGATGTGTTTGATCTTATCCTGCTTGAAGATCTCGTCGTAGACGTACAGGAGGACGCCGCCTGGATAGCCGAAGATCGTGTCGACGCCTAAGTCCTCGAGAGTCTTGAGAAAAATTTGTGCCCCCGTCATCTTGACGGGCGCAGGTTTCGTCAAGATCTCGTTCGACTGGATTTTCGTGGGGGATGTACTCATAACCTATTGAAATCATTAGGCCGTCCGGGGAGTTCTTTGTCAAGGTGTTTTCGGGGCTTTAGCCCGCTCACACGGGCTTTCGAAGGTATCGGGGCAGAACCGCGGAGGGTGATGAACCTTCGGCGAGAAGGGCGATATTGGCCGCCCTGGGGGCATCAAAGAGGGCCGGAGCCATCCGTCCCTTCATCGGATCGCCGTCCCCCTTCAACAGACCAACCCCATCGCCGAGGAAGAGCGTATCGCCTTCGAGAGAGCGGAAACGTTCCAAGAAAGCGGCGACGGGCAGGACCGCGTCCTCCTGAACGGGAACCGGCCTCCCCCCCTCCATGCGGTAGACGCCGAAGTAGACTTCGCCCCGAAAGGCGTTGAGGAGGGGAACGACAAGCCCGGGAAACACGGCGGCGTTCATCGCCAAACCCTTGAGCGTGGAAACGCCCGCCACGGGCCGGCCATGGGCCAGGGCGAGTCCCTGAGCCGCCGCAATCCCGATCCGAAGCCCGGTGAACGAGCCCGGTCCTTCCGCGACGGCGAAGAGGTCGATCTCCGAAGGCGCGACCTCCGCGTCCCTCAGAAGGTGTTCAATCGCGGGCATCAACCTCTCCGAATGGCGAACCGAGACCGAAAGCGTGGTTTCGCCCAGCAACCGGCCGTCCTCGACCAGCGCGACGCTTCCGGTCAGGGTGGATGTCTCGATGCCTAGTGTTTTCACGAAACTAAAAGATGTTGCGAAGCTTTCCCAGGATCTCGCGGAAGCCCCAGACGCTGTCGACGTCGTTAAGCGTCACGAGCAGCATCAGCGAAATGAGGAGGAAGAAGAAGGCCTGCTCCGCGATCGCGCGCGCCTTCGCCGGAACCGGGCGCCGGATGACGCCTTCCACCGCGAAGAAGAGAAAGTGCCCGCCGTCGAGGACGGGGACCGGCAGGAGATTCAAAACGCCGAGCTGGATGCTCAAGAAAGCCAGGAAATACAGAAAGTCCGAAAGCCCGGACTTGGCCGCCATCGCCGAGGCCTGGGCGATGCGGATCGGACCTCCCAGGGCCTTATAGGAGAGATCCAGCGTGACCAGCCGCTTCAAGACGGAGAGCGTCTGTCCCGTCAACCGGACGTTCTCTTCGAAACCGCGTTTGAGGGACTCGGCGAAACCGTACCGCTTGAGGGAGAAATGCTCCGTGTGCCGCGAGGCGTCCTTGCGGATGCCGATCAGCCATTTCTTCATGCCCGTGTCGTAGGCCGGGGTCACGGAGACGGTGCGCAGGTCCCCTCCCCGCCGCACCGTGATGGCGAGGACCTTGCCCTGGGCCGCCTCCACCTTGTCGGTCATATCGGTCCACGTCGCGACCGGCTGCTGGTCCACGGCCGCGATCTCATCGCCGGGCTTCACGCCGCCCTTGTCGGCTGGGCCGCCCGGGACGACCTCGTCCACGAGGGGCTCGTTGCCGATAAAATAAGACGGCTCGATGCCGAGCGTCCCCGCCTTGGTCTCCTTCGACTCCTCGACGGCCGCCGTCCGGGAAAGCGTCTCTCCGCCGCGCCCCACCTTCAGCGTCACCGTCTTGTTCGCCTGCAGGACGACCGTCTCCAACACGTCGCGCCACGTGGCCATGGACCGGCCGTCGATCTCGAGGATCTCATCCCCCGGCTGCAAGCCGGCGTCCGCCCCTCCGGAACCCGCGCGGACCCCGACCAAGACCGGCTTCTCGTCCAGGAATTTGGGTTCCATCCGTCCCACGAGAAAGACAAGCGGCATGATGGCGAGCGCCAGGATCAGGTTCATGGCGGGACCGGCGAAGACGACGATCATCTTCTGCCACACGGGACGCGCCGAATAGTTTTTCTCCCTGGGAATTTTCGCGTTCTCGGAGTCGTTGGGGTCCTCGCCCATGAGCTTCACGTAACCGCCGAACGGCAGGGCCGAGGCCTTGTACTCCGTCTCTCCGCGGCGGAAGCCGAAGAGCTTCGGGCCGAAGCCCAGGGAGAATTTTTCGACTCCGATCCCCTGTTTCTTGGCGGCGAGGAAGTGCCCGAACTCGTGGATGAAGACAAGGACACCCAACGTGAGGATGAAATAGAGTATCGTCATAGTCGTTTCAGGCGGCCGCCGGCTGGGTCTTGGCCTCTCGCCGGGCCCAGGCGTCGGCCTCGAGGACGTCCTCGAGTGTCTTGAGGGCGAAGGGGTTGTGCCGGTTCATCGTTCTCTCGACAAGTCTCGGAATGTCGTTGAAGCCCAGCTCGCGGTTGAGGAACCGCGCGACGGCGACCTCGTTGGCGGCGTTCAGGACCGCCGGCATCGTCCGCCCCTCCTCCGCCGCGGCATAGGCGAGCTTCAAGGCCGGAAATTTTTCAAAATCCGGCGGGAAGAAACTCAAGGTGCCGACCTTGAGAAGATCCAGGCTTGCGACCCCAGACGTGACGCGCTCCGGATAGGCCATGGCGTGGGAGATGGCGCACCGCATGTCCGGCACGCCCAGTTGCGCGATCACCGAGCCGTCGATGTACTCCACGAACGAATGTACGATGCTCTGCGGATGCACGTGCACGTCCACCTTCTTGGGGGGCACGTCGAAAAACCACGTCGCCTCGATGACCTCGAGCCCCTTGTTCATGAGCGTCGCGCTGTCGACGGTGATCTTCGGCCCCATGCTCCAATTGGGGTGCTTGAGGGCCTCGTCCACCGTCACGGTCGCGAGCGATTCCTTCGACCGCTGAAAGAACGGCCCGCCCGAGGCCGTGAGAATGATTCGCTTGACGTCTTCGCGCCGGTTACCCGCCAGGGCCTGAAAAATCGCGCTGTGCTCGCTGTCGATGGGGATCAAGGGGACGTTCTTTTCGCGGGCCATGCGGGTCATGATCTCGCCCGCGATGACGAGGCTCTCCTTGTTGGCGAGGGCGACGGGTTTGCCGGCTTCCAGGGCCGCCATGGTGGGCCGCAGCCCCGCGGCCCCGACGATCGCCGACACGACGAAGTCGGCTTCGGAGGACCGTGCAACTTCGCAATTCCCTTCGTCCCCGAAAAGGATCTCGACCGCTTCGCCCTTCAAACGCCCCCGAAGCAACCCGGCCTCGCCGGCCCCCGCCACGGAGACCCGCTTGGGCCGGAAGGCGCGGACCTGCTCAACGACGAGATCGACGTTTTTCCCCGCCGCGAGCGCGACGACCTCGAAGCGCTCCGGATGCCGCGCGACGATGTCGAGCGTCTGGGTTCCGATCGAACCCGTGCTCCCAAGAATGACGATCTTCTTCATAGAAAGTGGGAATACCAATAAACGACGGGTGCCGTGAAAAGCAAGGCGTCTATCCGGTCCAACATCCCTCCATGGCCGGGGATGATGTTCCCGGAGTCCTTCACGTGGAAGCCCCGCTTGATCAGCGACTCGCACAGGTCGCCCAGGGGCCCGAAGGTCCCCACCAAGAGGGTCAGGATCAATCCCTGGGCCAACGTCAGGTCGTTCGCCAGCAGTTTCCAAAAGACGAGAAAGCCCGTGAAGGTTCCCAGATACCCTCCCACAAAACCCTCCACGGTCTTTCCCGGCGAGATCTTGGGCGCGAGCTTCCGGCGTCCGAGCTTGTGGCCGAAGAAATAGGCGAAGGTGTCGTTCAGCCACGTCATGGCCAGGAGGGCGAAGACCCAGAAGACGCCGTATTCGCGGTCCCGCAGTAGGCCCACGAAGGCCCCGAACGTCCCGATGTAAAGGACGCCCAGGGCGGTCAAGGCGATCTTCGGCGCCTGGACCTCGGCCGTCTCCTTGGGGGCCAGGCAGTAATAGGCGAAAGACAGGACGACGATCCCCGTGAGCTCGAGGAGCAGCCACCGCTCCGTCGCCGGACAAAACAGGAGGAAGGCCGTATGCAGGACGCCCAGAAAAACCGCGACCGCCCTTTCGCGGGGGGGAAGGGCCACGATGGTGAAAAACTCAAATAGGGCGAAGAGGAGGCAGAGAAGGACGAAGGACTTGAAGACCCACGTCATGGGCGCAAAGATCGCCCCGATCACGAACGGGGCGCCGATCAGGACGGTGACGATGCGTTTGATGAGCATGGGGGGTTCGCCTACCGGGGCGAATACAAGATTCGCCCCTACACGGCAATCTGTTCCGATGTCTTGCCAAACCGGCGTTCCCGGCGCTGGTATTCGTCGACGGCCTTGACGAGTTCCTCGCGGTTGAAGTCGGGCCAGTGCGTCTCGGAAAAATAAAGTTCGGCGTAGGCGGCCTGCCAGAGGAGAAAATTGCTGATCCGGCGCTCCCCGCTCGTCCGGATGAGCAGGTCGGGATCGGGGATGCCCGCCGTGTCCAGGTAATCGGAAAACCGCCCGACGGAGATGAAGTTGTCGCGGAAGTCACCCCGCTCCTTCTCCTTCAAAAGCTCATTCACCGCCCTCATGATCTCGTCCCGGGCGCTGTAGCTGAGCGCGAGGATCAAGAACATCTTGTCCAGATGGCTCGTCGCCGCCTCGGTCTCGCGCAGGGTCTTGAGCACGTCCGGCGGGAGCCGCTCGACGTCGCCGATCGAAAGAAGGCGGATCTCGTTCTTCAGGAGCTTGGGGCGCTTGTTGACGAGGAAATCCTTGAGGAGGGCCATGAGGGCCGTGATCTCGTCCTTGGGCCGGGCCCAGTTCTCCATCGAGAAGGCGTAGAGCGTGAGGTAGCGCACTCCCATCTCGCGGCAGGCCGTCGTGATCTCGTCGACGACCTCGCTGCCCCGACGGTGGCCCTCGATGCGCGGCAATCCGCGGGCCTTCGCCCAGCGGCCGTTGCCGTCCATGATGATGGCGATGTGCTGGGGGAGTTTTTTGAGATCTTGAGACACCTCAGATCTCCATGATCTCTTTTTCTTTGTTGGCGAGAACGGTGTCGAGCTGGACGATGTACTGGTCGGTCATCTTCTGGATCTCCGTCTCCCACTTTTTCAGGTCATCCTCGGAGATCTTGCCGTCCTTCTGCACCTTCTTGACCGTCTCGTTCGCCTCGCGGCGGGCGTTCCGGATCGAAACGCGGGCCTCCTCCGTCACCCTCTTGGCCACCTTGACCAGGTCCTTGCGCCGCTCCTCCGTCAGGGGCGGGATCGAAAGCCTCACGAGCTTGCCGTCGTTGACCGGCTGAAGGCCCAGCTCCGACTTGTGGATCGAACGCTCGATCTCCTGGAGGAGCGACTTGTCCCAGGGCGTGATGACGATCGTGCGGCTGTCGGAGACCGAGAGACTCGCCACCTGATTCAAGGCCATGAGGCTCCCGTAGCTGTCGACCCGGATGCCGTCCAGGATGGCGACCGAGGCCCGCCCCGTCCGGAGCTTGGAGAATTCGCCGCGCAAGGATTCGACGGTCTTGTCCATTTTTTGCTTTGTTTCGGATTGGATTTTCGGATCCATGAGCCCCCCTTACGAGACGGTTGTTCCGATATTCTCCCCACAGACGACCTTTTTCAGATTCCCCTTCTTGAACAGATCGAACACGACGATGGGCAGCTGATTGTCCATGCAGAGCGAGATGGCGGTCGCGTCCATCACGCGCAGGTTCTTCTTGAGCACGTCCAGATACGTCAGCTTCGAGAATTTTTTCGCCTTCTTGTCCTTGAACGGGTCCGCCGAGTAGACGCCGTCGACCTTCGTGCCTTTCAGGATCACCTCGGCCCGGACCTCCATGGCGCGCAGCGAGGCGGCGGTGTCGGTGGAGAAGTACGGGTTGCCCGTCCCCGCCGCGAAGATCACCACGCGCTTCTTTTCCATGTGCCGGACGGCCCGGCGGCGGATGTAGGGCTCGGCGATCTGCTGCATCTCGATGGCGGTGAGAACCCTCGTGTAGACTTCCATCTTTTCGAGGGCGTCTTGGAGGGCCAGGCTGTTGATGACGGTCCCGAGCATGCCGCTGTAATCGGCGGTCGCGCGGTCCATCCAGGGCACCTGCGAGCCGCGGAAGAGATTGCCGCCGCCCATGACGATGGCGATCTCGATCCCCAGGTCGTGGACCCCTTTGATTTCCCGGCCGAGCTTGCGGACGGCGTCGGGGTCGATTCCGAAATTGCCGGAGCCGGCCATCGCTTCGCCGGAGAGTTTGAGGAGGACGCGTTTGTAATGGGCGGCTGGCATTTAGGCGGCGGCTTCTTCACCCACCTGGAAACGGACCATTTCGACGATTTGGGCCCCGGCGGCCTTTTCCTTGAGAAAGTCGCCGACGGACTTCTTGCCGGTGGTGTCCTTGATGAAGGGCTGATCGGCCAGGCAGACCTCGCTGAAGAAGCGGTTCAACTTGCCTTGCAGGATCTTGTCGACGAGGTTTTCGGGCTTGCCCGCGAGCTCCGGCGACGCCTTGAGGACGTCCTTTTCGCGGTCCAGAACCGCCGCCGGCACCTGCGCGCGGTCCACGAAGCGCGGCGACATGGCGGCAGTGTGCATGGCGATGTCCCGCACGAGGGCCTCATCCGCGGCGCCCTTGACGCGGATCACCGAACCGATCTTGGCCCCGGCGTGGATGTAGGACGCCAGCACCTCGCCGCCCCCCGCCTGCAGGAGGCGGAACCGGCGGACCGCCATGTTCTCCCCAAGCTTGGCGACCAGCTGGTTGACGACGTCTTGAACCGTCCCGTCGCCCAACTTTTGGGCCAGGAGGGCGTTCAGATCGGCCGGCCTGGCCTTGACGATGTGCTCGCCCAGGACATTGATGAAATTTTGGAATTGATCCGTGCGCGCGACGAAATCCGTCTCGCAATTGACTTCCACGATCGCGGCGGCCTTTTTGTCGGGCCCGATGGAAACGCCGACCAAGCCCTCGGATGTGGCCCGGCCGGCCTTCTTGGCCGCCTTGACGACCCCCTCCTTGCGAAGGTGGTCGATGGCCTTCTCCATGTCGCCGCCCACCGAGGCGAGAGCCCTCTTGCAATCCATCATCCCGGCCCCGGTCTTTTCCCGGAGCTCGCGGACCTTCTCGGCGGAAATCTCCGTCATACGGCGCCTTCCTTGGCGATCTCGGAGGCCGCGCGGCCGGCCGTGTACTCCCCGTCCGTCTCCGCCTCATAGGCCTCCGCCTTGGTGACGAAGGCCTTGCCGCGTCCGCCCGCCGCCTCGCGGGTACCCGCGCCGGACTCTGCCGCGATGCGGTCGCGCAGCACGTTCTCGCGCTGGGCCATCCCGTCCAAACAGGCCTGGACGACCTTGGCGGTGAAAAGACGGATGGACTTGATGGCGTCGTCATTGCCCGGCACGAGGTAATCGATGCCCTCGGGATTGCAATTGGTGTCGGCGATCGCAACGACCGGAATCTTCAGCCGGTTGGCCTCCAGGAGGGCGATATCTTCCTTGTGCGGATCGACGATGAAGATGATGGCCGGAAGACGGTTCATGTCCTTGATGCCGCCGAAGGATTTCGTCAGGTTGATGATCTCGCGCTCCACCATGAGCTTTTCCTTCTTGGTCAATCCTTCGAGAGCGTTGTCTTCCTTCTTCTTTTCGAGGTCCTTCAGGCGGTTGATGGAGGTCTGGATGGTCTTGAAGTTGGTGAGCGTCCCGCCCAGCCAGCGATGGCTGACGTAGAACATCTGGGCCTGCTTGGCCGATTCTTCAATAATGGGCTGGGCCTGGCGCTTGGTGCCGACGAAGAGGACGTTGCCGCCCTCGGACACGGTCTTGGCGATGAAGGCGCACGCCTCGCGGCAGAGATCGACCGTCTTCTGAAGATCGATGATGTGGATGCCGTTCCGGGAGCCGAAAATGAACGGCTTCATCCGGGGGTCCCAACGGTGCGTCTGGTGACCGAAGTGGACACCGGCTTCGAGCATTTCTTTGACGGACATTTCGACCATACATTCTCCTTACGGGGGGTATTCGAAAAATTGAGCGTTTTCGGATACATCCATCACCCCGTTTATGCAAGAAAAAACTGTAACCCGGGGGCTCAGGGTCGTGATATTCTTAGACAAAGAACAGCCTACCAGGAGGTGCCCGTATGATACCACAAGCCTTGGAAGAGTATCTCAATAAATCCAATGTCTGGTACGAGGTCCGGCACCACCCCCCGACGATGACTGCCGAACAGTTGGCCCAGAGGGAGAACGTGGACGGCCACAAGGTCGCCAAGGTGGTCGTCATGCGCGAGGACGGGGCCTATTACATGATGGTCCTGCCCGCCTCCTACTTCATCGACATCCGGGAGGCGCGGAGGCTCACCGGCCACCCGAACCTGCACTTCGCCAGCGAATCCGAGCTGCAGCAGGCCTTCCAGGATTGCGAATTGGGCGCCATGCCGCCGATGGGCCGTCTCTACAACATGCCGGTCTACTCCGAGACGGACCTCTCGGACGACGACGAGATCGAGTTCAACGCCGGCACCCACGAGGACGCGGTCCGGATGAAGTACGCGGACTGGGAGAAGATGGCCGAGCCGCAGAAGGCACATTTCGCTCGAAATTGGCGAGAATATCTGGCTTAATGGGTCCCTAACCCAGGGGGATCCATGAAAATCTTTGGCCTCGCCTTCCTAAGCATTTGCCTGCTCGTCCCTGCAAGGCTTCGAGCGCTGGATTACACCGTCGACGTAACGACCGATGAAGCCGGCGCCGGATTTCAGGTCTGCAGCGGGGCGGCCAATGATTGCAGTCTGCGGGGTGCCGTCATCAAGGCGAACGGCGATGCCGCCCAGGACAGGATCATCCTTCCCGCGGGGACCTACTCATTGACTCTGGATCGGGCCGCCGAGACGCAAAATCAGGGCTCCGTGGTCGGGACGGAGGGTGATCTTGACGTCACCGAATCCTTGATCATCGAGGGGGCGGGCGCGGACGTGACGACGATCCAGGGGGCCTTCACCAACAATCCCACCAAGGAGGCCAACCTCATCACGGCCAATGGCAACGGAGCTCTGGCCATTTCCGGCGTTAAACTCACGGGAGGCGCGGGCGAAAACGGAGGGGCGATCCGGGCGTTCGCCGTCCCGCTCACCATCACCGACTGCGACATTACGGGAAACAGGGCGACCAACGACGGAGGCGGCATCTCGGCCGACAACGCCGCCGGCGACACGATCACGATCAACGGCTCGACCATCTCCAACAACACCGCGTCCGGGACAAGAGGCGGAGGATTGTTTTTTGAAACCGCGAGCGCCTTCATCACCAACAGCACCTTTTCCGGCAACACCGTCACCGCAGGCGGCGGGAATGGGAATGAAGGGGGAGGCGGCATCGACGCCTTCACGGGGTCGATGACGATCATCAATTCGACGATCGCGGGTAACACAGTGACCACAGCCGGCAGCCTCGGCGGAGGAATCCGGAGCGCCATCAACGGGGGAGGCTTTTCCTTCACCATCAAGAACAGTATTCTGGCCGACAACGTTGTCGCCGGCGCCGCCCAAAACTGCGGTCTCGCCGCGGGCTCCAACCCGGTCGTCTCCCTCGGCCACAGCTTAAGCAACGACTCGACCTGTACAACGACATTCTTGACCAACGGTTCGGATCAAAACGACGTGGCCGGAACAATCATCGATGCAACCCTTCAGAACAACGGCGGTCCGACGCCCACTCATAAGCTGCCGGGAGGCAGTGTCGCCATCGACTTCGTCCCCGCGGCCGACTGCACCGACGCCGCGGCCGCCGCCCTCACGGAGGACCAGCGCGGCTCGGGACGTCCCGAGGACGGGGACGGCGACGGCACGGCGGATTGCGACGCGGGCGCCGTCGAGATCGAGGCCGCCGGCGGGACCACGGGCGGCACGACCGGGGGCACCACGGGAGGGACGACGGGCGGCACCACCGGAGGAACGACGGGTGGTGGCGGTGACGGCGGCGGCTGCAGCTTGATCCGTTAGCTTCAACTCGAGATTTCGATCGAGGGCATGAAAGGCCCGGCCCCTTGGGGGACCGGGCCTTTTTTTTGGCGCCTCTGCGAACGTCAGCGATGGTTGGCGCGCGTCGCCGAGCCGTGGACCGTGGTCCCGTGGGCCGCCGTCCGCGTGGGGCCGCTCTCCCCGACGAGGGCGCGGGCACGCTGCTCCAGGTCCGCCCTCTCTCCGGCCGACGTCCCGCTGAGACGGGTGCCGGTCTCCGGCATGTTGACGACGTCGCCGCTTCGAACGGCCTGTCTCCAGGCGGTGGTTCCGGGTCTGGGTGTGATGTCCATGTATCCTCCTTGTTATTGTTTCCCGTTGGTTGTCGTTCCTATTCTTCTTCCGGCGGCGGCAGATCCGCGCCCAGGCTGTACGTGCTCTGAATTTGCTGAAGTCCCCTTCCGGCTTGGGCCATCTTTTCAATGTGGCGGTTCTCCTCGGCCGTCCTCGAGAGGATAAAGAGCAAGATGAATGCCAAATGTAAGTTATTGTAATTACATTGATTATAAGAATTACTTAACAGGTTGAGAGATAATTATGCGCTCACAATCTCTCACTATGGGCTATACTCGGCGCATGTGGCGGGTTGAGAGTCGTCTCGAATCGGGAGGGGTTGGGGATATTTACATCGCCCGGACCCCGGCCGGTGAGCGGGTCGCGCTGAAGGTCCTTCGTTCTTCCGCGTCTCTCTCAGCGTCCGTCTTTGAAAAGGAGGTCCTCCTCCTCTCCAAGCTCCGCCATCCCCACATCGTCTCGATCCTCGGCTGTTCCCCCCAGAGCGACATGGTCTTCGGCAAGGACAGCGGCCCCTGTTATTGGATGGAATATGTCGACGGATCGGATCTCCTGTCCGCCTCGCGCGAGGCAAATCCGGAGACCGTCTTTCGTTGGCTCGTCCAAGGCCTCGAAGCCCTCGAATATCTTCATCGGCAAGGCGTCCTGCATGGGGACCTCTCGCCTCGCAACCTCCTGATCGACCGGGACGGACGTTTGAAATTACTCGACTTCGGACTCGCCGCGATCATGGGGAAAGATGCCTCCGCGATCGAGGCGGCCACGGTCCCCTATCTCGCCCCTGAGAGGCTGGGAGGGATTCAGGGTCCGGCCTCCGACCTCTTCGCCTTGGGCACGGTTTTCTATGAAGCCCTGGCCCGGCGTCATCCGCGGGCGGGGGCCGCCGGACTTCACGAAATGATGTCGGCCGACGCGCCCTCCCTCGTGGAAACCGCGCCCACCTTGGAGGCCTCCCACTCCGTCGTCTGCCGCGTGATCGACGGTCTGATCCAAAACGACCTCTCCCGGCGCTTCTCCCGCGCGGAAGAGGCCTTGAGCGCCCTCCGGGGCGGAACGTCGCCGAAACCCTCGCGTCCCGCGGAATTTCACTCCCTGACCTTTTGGGGCGCCTCCCCCCGCCTGGAGCGCGTCGCGGAGGCCCTGAAAAACATCAAAGACAAATCCCAGCTCTTCGCCCTTCACGGGTCCACGGGGACGGGGAAAAAGAGGTTTCTGAGGGAGGTCGCCTTTCAAGCCGCGCTCGCGGGAATTCCCGTCTTCGAGCGGCGCGACGGGAATTTCCGCGTCTTGAGCGAGAAGGGGCCGGACGGGGTCTATTTTTTCCGCTCCCTGGAGACCCTCTCCCTCACCGAACTCTCCCGGCTCTTGAGTCTCAGACGAAGCGGCCTTCCCGCGCAGGGCCGCGTGGCGGTCTTGGAATGGAACGACGATTTCGCCGACGCCGAGCGGCGCCAGTTTCTCGCAGGCCTCTCGCGCTGGCCCGAAGTGGCGGATCTACCACTCGCGAACCTGGGCCGCGACGAGGCCTTCCATCTCATCCGCTCGGCCTCAGGCGGTGCCTTTCACTTTTCAGAAGACGTGGCCGGAGATCTGTTCCGCCAAACCGGCGGCAATCCCGGCCTTCTGATCGAGGTCTTGAGCCGTCTCCGCGCCGGCGAGTCGCCGGAAGACGTCGAAAGCGTCCGGTCTTGGAGAGAGATCCTGCTTTGGAAGGTCCTGGCCCTTCCCGAGCCGGAGAAGGCGGCCCTGGCCTTCATCGCCGCCGCGGACAGGCCCGTCGCGACCGAACTCATCCCGCATCCCGAATCCCTCTCCCGCCTGACCGAACGCCAGCTTCTGAGGTTCGATCCCGGGACGGGAACCTACGCGCCGGCCCTCCCCCTGCTGCCGGAGGTCATGGAGGAACTCCTGATCCCCTCCGAGACCTTGGAGATTCATCGCCATTGGCTTCGGATCTTGAAAGGCGTCTCTCCGCAGCGGCTCCATCACGCCTTGGCCGTCAAGGACGCGGCGACCGTTGCCGCCCTCGCCCGGCCCGTGTCGGACCTCTTGTGGACGCAGGAGCGGAAGAAGGAATCGCTGAAACTCGTCGGCCGCGCGATCGACCTCCTGCGCGGCGACGGCAACGCCCAGGTCGAGACCGCACGGCTCTTGAAGGAGAAGATGAGCCTCTTGAACGACCTGGGCCAATATGAAGAGGCGCTCGAGGCCGCCGAGGAGTGGTTCGCACTCGGGCCCGACAACGACCCCCCGTCCTTGAAATCGGTCAAGTATTGGTTCTTCACCGGAATGCTGCATCAGAACTTGAGCCGGGATGACGAGGCCGCCGGGCGCCTCCGCCGCTGTCTCGAGACCGGCGACGAAACGGACGCCGACCAACGCCCCTTTCTCACGCGCGCCCACATGCTCCTGGGGAATTTGGACAAGGCCCTCTCGCTCGCCGAGTCGAAGGGGCGGCGCCGCGCGGAGATCCACCGGCACCTCGCGGAGGCCGATCCGGGGCGCGCGTTCGAACATCTCGACCTGGCCCGTTCGCTCTATGAAGAAGACGGTTTCGAGCAAGGCGTCTTCGCCTGTTTCCTTCAAGAGGGGAACCTGTCCCTGGAGAGCGACCCCGAACGCGCGAAGGCCGCCTACGCGAAAGCGGAGGAGATCGCCCTCCGCCTCGACAACGACGCCCTCCTCGCCCAAGCCTGGCACAACCTCGGCGTCTTGGCCCGGCGGCAAGGCCGTTTGGGCGAGGCCCTGGAGCTTCTGCCGAAGGCCTTCGAGATTTTTGAAATGCTGAGCCTGGAAAAAGAGCGGGAGGAGTGCCGGAAGAACCTGGAACTCGCACGGGCCGCCGTCGGAGAGACACAAGACCTCCCCGCCGCCTTCAAGGCCGGTTCCGTCAAGAGATCAAAACCCAAGGAGAATGTTATGGAAACAAGCCCGCCCCTCCCCTTCGACTGGGAGCCCATCGCCGCGCGCCTGGCCGAGCTCGAACGCGAACTGCTTCGCGAGACCGACATGGACATCGTCCTTCGGAGGCTCATGGATTCGGCGATGGAACTCGCACGCGCGCAGCACGGATTCCTGCTCTTGCGGGCGGACGAGCCGGAGCCGGAGAGCCCGGTCCCCGGTTTCACGGTGGCGGTCGCGCGCAACTTAAACCGCGAATCGCTCAAGAGCTCCGAGCACGTCTTGAGCCTCTCCGTGGTCCACCGCGCGATGGAAACAGGAGAACCCGTGGCCACCGACAACGCCCTGCAAGACCCGCGCTTCCGGGACGCCAAGAGCGTGCACCTGGGCCAACTCAAGTCAATCCTGGCCCTTCCCGTTCCCGGCCCGCAGGGGATCCTGGGCGTGTTTTACCTGGACCATCCCCTAAAGGACGGCCTCTTCCAGGGAGACGTCCTCCGCTCTTTGAAACTCTTCGCGGGGCTCGCGGCGATCGCGCTCCAAAAAGGACGATTGATCGAGGAGCTGAAGGACAAGAACGAAAACCTGTCGACCCGGGTGGACGAACAGGCGAGCCAGATGGAGCGGCTGGCTCAGGAGGTGAAGGAGACGCGCCTCAAGCTCAAGAACGAGTACGGCGACGTCGTCGGCCGCTCGCCGAGAATGCTGGACGTGCTGACCTTGGTCGACAAGGTCACCGACACGAAGATCCCCGTCTGGATCTTCGGCGAAACGGGCACGGGCAAGGAGTCCATCGCCCGGGCCCTTCATTTCAACAGTTCCCGAAAGAACCAGCCGTTCGTCACCGAGAACTGCAGCGCCCTGCCCGAGTCCCTCTTGGAGAGCGAGCTCTTCGGCCACAAGAAAGGGGCCTTCACTCACGCGACCGCCGACAAGAAGGGGCTTCTTCACTACGCCGACAAGGGGACGATCTTTTTGGACGAGATCGCCGACATGAGCGTCAACCTCCAGGCCAAACTCCTGCGATTTCTGCAGGAAGGCGAGATTCGCCCGCTGGGCTCGCATCAGGTAATCAAGGTGGACGTGCGCGTCGTGTCGGCGTCCAACAAGGATTTGCGAAAACTCGTCGCGGAAGGAACATTCCGAGAAGACCTTTTCTTCCGTCTGAACGGAATCACCGTGAAACTGCCCCCGCTCCGCGAACGTTTCGAGGACCTGCCCTTGCTCGCGGAGCACTTCCTCAAAGGCAAAGCCAAACTGAAACCGGACGTCCTGAAACTCCTGATGTCCTATCCTTGGCCCGGCAACGTGCGCGAGCTGCAACAGACCCTGGAAACGGCCCTGATCTTTGCCGAGGATGGAATGATCACGAGGAAGTCCCTCGAATTCAAGGACGCCCTGTTCACGGGTGCGCCGCCGCCGAAACTGGCGCCGGTCGCCTCGCCGTCAACAGCCGCCGGGACTTCCAAAACCGAAATGACGCCGGACTTGGAGAGGATCCTGCGCGCGATCCGCGACCAGTGCTACCACAAGGGCAAGGCCGCGGAGGCCTTGGGGATGTCGCGGCGGCATCTCTATACGAAACTGGAGGGCTACGGGATTCCGGCCGATTCCCGAAAACTCAAGGACTTCATAGAGAAAAATCTGGGGTGACGGTCGGGTTGACGTAGGGGACGAGGCCCGGAGGGGTGAGGATCTCGGGGGACTCCACGCCGGTCCGAGAGGGCCCCAGATCAAGCATAAGCATCAATGGAAACGTCCCGAGATGTTCGTACCGTCCACCGCTCACGACTGTGTCACCCATGACGTAGGTCTGGCGGGAGGCGTCCGACAGGTCGGCGCAGGCCGCGCTGAAGTCCGCCGTCGGGATGACGACCGAGGGTCCCGGCAGGACGAGGAAGAGATGGGCCTGTCCCCCCTCGCCCAGGTTGAGTCCCGTGAAGGCGGCATTGCGCCCGTCGGGCCGGACCGGCCCGGTCATCGTATCGCAAGACCGGAAACGCCGGACGCCCGCCGCATCCGAATACTCATGAATGAGACGGATCTGGAGGCCGGGCTCCGGGTTCGCCGCCACGGTCCCGTCGGCCAGATCGGTCACGAGTTTTTTCACCAGGAGGGGCAGCTCGAGGCGGCCGCCGAAGAGCAAGAGGGAGACGCCTCCCACAGGGACCGGCTGAGAAAATCCCGGACCGTAAAAGGCGGTGTAAGCGATCAGCCCCTCGCCCACCCTTTCGCTGTCGACCCTCGGCCCCAGGACATTCGGACCCGCTTCGGCAACCGGACCCGCCACGGCGGCATCCGGAGGAGGCGTGGCCGGATCGCTCCGAACGATCTCCTCGGCCCCTCCCGAGGGGGCCGGTGACGTATTCGCGAGACAACCCGAGATCGCCAGCGCCAGAAGGGTCGAAAAAAGAGGGGAAAATCGGGGCTTCACAAGGCCTCCGGTCTCGCCGGGCGCTGAGGGGCATAACGGACCAGGCAGGCGATCGGATCGTTTCCGCAATAGGCTTCGTAATGACCCAGCAAGCGCGGCGCAAACTCGTACCACTGCTCGTGATCCCCTGCCTGGAGTTGACGATACAGCCTCCGATCCGGGTCCCAGGGATAGTAGGGCGCGGGGTGGGTCTCGACGTCCTTGCGCCGACATGCCTCATAACCCTCTCTGTCCAAAGTCTCCCGGCACACGGTACGCGCCCCGGAGATAATGGATTCCAACTTCATAAAATCATCGAGCGTCAGCGGGGTACGGTCGTTCGCAGTGGGCAGGATATTTTGGTCGCGGAGGCAGCCGGACGGTCTAGACTCCTGACAAAGACTTCGGTAGGGCGCGACGCTCGCGTAGCCGCCGAAATTGGGGTCCCGGCGCGCGCACTCTGCGGGTGACAACCAGCGGCATTGCTCCGCGTAATCAAAGATCATGTCGATCCTGGAATCCTCGGCCGGGGGTGGAGTCGGAACGATCTCACTGGGACAAGGCCGGACCCGGCCGAAGAGTTCGCGGCAGTACGTGTCGGACCCGAGCGTGCACCGGGAGAGGCCGCTTCCACCGGGGATCGGCCGGCACTGTTCGGCGGGGTCGCCCGTCACGCGGCAGACGTTCGTGGGATAGATCGTGTCATGCTCGGTGTCGCAAGTGGCGGGCGCCGCGCAGGTGCCGCACTCAAAGGTGGCCCCGCAACCGTCGTCGACCGTACCGCAATCCTGATCGGCACACGCGATCTCGGCGGAGACGGGCGTGCAGGCGGGGACCACGGGAGGCGGCGGTAGCGTTGGAGCCGTGTCGTGTCCGACCTCGTCAATCACATCGGGTTCAGAGGGGGGAGGCGTCTCGACATCGATGCCCGTGACTCCGGTGGGAGTGGTCGGCGCGATCACTGGATCTTCGCCGGTGCCGGAATCCGCGGGACCGGGGGCCGCGACCTCTTGCGAGACCCGATCCATGCTGCGAGAGGACTCTCGGCGGACCCGAACCTCCTGCGCTCCGTCGTTCGGGTTTTCGCACCCGGCCGCGAGAAGGCCCAAAACCAAGCCCAGCAGGATCGCCTTGAATGACATTTGTTTCATGATGAACCCCCTCAAGGGAATAAGCAAGGGGTGTGCCATGCTTAGTGGAGAAAACTCCCATACTTAAGTATATGATATTGTTCTATATTTATGATCTGGCGCATTGAGACTCCACTTTCAGGGTTGAGAGAAAAACGCACATAGTGACCTCCGAATCTCACAACATGAGAGATGCCTTCGAAGTCTACTGCGCCAGACAGGTCGGGAACTCGGCCGTGCAGGCGTCCCAGTGTTGTACGGGGGCGACGATCTCCCGATTGTCGTAGGTCACCGCCGTCAACGTGCATTGGACCGTCGCCCATATGAGGTCGTCGTGGATCTTGAAGCCGTCCACCGCCGTCTGCACCGCGTATGAAGAGGGATCGGGTTGGGTGATGGTCACGTTCCGCACGGACGTCGGCAAGGGAAAGCTTCTTCCGTCATGGTCGTATCTCTGAACACGGCCCACCACCGCGGGATTGACGCCCGGACCGTCCGTCGTGCAGCTGTAGCGGACGTTCTTGACGTGCTTTCCCCGCCACGAGATCTTGAAGGCGGCCGAGGCGTTCCCATCGATCTTCATGACGATCCGGAATTTCCGGTCAAACACACCGCCGTCGTTCGCCGGACACCGGTTGAAGGTCGAGTAGTAGCTGTGCCCGATATTGCCTTCGCCAATGACGACCAGGCTGGGTATCCCGGAGATCCCGGAGTCGCCGACCGGGGCGCGTCCGCGGCAATACTGATCCGCCGTCCCCGGCAACAACTCGAAGCTCGCCCCATACGGCGCATGCTCGCTGAGCGCGGTCTCCCGCCCGTTCTCGCCACGCACCGTAAAGGCGTAATTCGTACATTCGTAGGAACGTTTCAGGCGTCGTGTGAGAATGGCGCGGCCGTGATCAACCATGCCGGCCGTGACCGGCACGCCGACGTTGTTGGTGCTCGAACAGGCGGCGTCCGTCTCGGTCAGCTTCACCTCATGGACCCAGGGGACCGAGTGGGACGAGACGAACTCGAAGCCCCCGTCCGGACGCTGCCTTTGAATCTCGCAAGTCCGGTAGGCCTCGCCGCGGAGCTCGAACTCTCCGCGGGCGTCGCACGAGCGACTCCAGTCGTCTTCTCCCACCGTGCAGACCTCCCCGTTCGCGCCGCGGAAGGCCATCTTCTTCAAGACCGCCTGGGGCTCCCCGCATTGCACCTTGTAGGTCTCCCGCGCGACGTTGCCCCCGCCGATTCCCGGCGCCAGGGCGGTCACCGTCATCTCGTTTTCTAGGGCACAGCGTTGTGCAACGGATCCGGAGGCCGAGATCGCGCGGGACGGCGTCCCGACGGGGCGGCACCCCATGACCACGGGGGCCGCGGCGGCGTTGGCGTAGGAGAATGAGACGGAGATTTCCGGCGACGTCTCGCTGACGTCGATCCTCACATTGGTCAACGAGGCCACCGGCGCGGCGATGTCCACCCCGTCCGTCCTTAAAGTGCCATCCTCACCGACGGTGACCAAGAAGGACGAGGAGACCCGCTGCGAGAGGCGGAAATAGAAGTCAAAGGCGTCCCGATCACGGGGAAGATCGATCCGGCAATTGACGGGCGCCGGCGTTCCGTCCTCCGCCGCGGCGGTGAAACCTTCGCAGTTGCCCGCCGCCTCGTCGCAAGCGTGGCCGACGAAATCGCGATACGAATCGTAATTCCGGCTCCCGGGATTGAGCGGGCCTCCGGAGGGGTCGATGGCCAGGAGACGCTCGCAGTTGCCGTCGGGGGCGAAGGGTCCGTAGACATAGGCCTCACGCAAGGCGCCCCCGCCCTGAATGCGTCCGGAAAGGCGCGCGGCGCCGAATTGGACCGGGTTCGCGACGAGAGAACCTTCCAGTGAAACTTCAAAGGTCGCAGGCGCCGGGGTTGCGGCCGGCGGCGGCGTCGCAACCGGAGCCGTTTCCCCCTCAGGGACCGTTGGGGACGCGGGCGCCCGCGGCTCGATGACGGTATCGTCCTCAGGCCTTTCCGCCGCCTCGGTATTCCCGTCGGCCTCGATGGCGTCCGCCACTTGAATGCCCCCCAGGGTCTTGAAGTCCTCGCCGCAGCCGACGACCACGTCGATCATCCCGGCGGGGGTCACGGGCATCTGAAAGGAAAGGATCGAACCGGAAAGGGAGGCCTCCACCGGAATCCGCCGTCCATCCTGCTTTCCGACAAAAAAGGTGCACTCGGTCAGGTCGGCGGCTTGGTCCCCATCGATCGAACAGGAAACGGCTTGTCCGGCCCTCACCGGAGAGGGTTCGCAGAACGAGGTCGCGTCCGTCGGTCCTTGATCCTTCGTCCCGCCGCAACCGGCGAAGGCGCTCAGGGAAACGACGAGTCCGGCAAAGAAAATCCTTTTCATGGTGAACCCCCTGCAGTGGAAAAAGCAAAAGGGATGCCACGAAAAGGTGATTGATCTTATTTATGATTTTTGCGGCGGTCGTCAGGGATCTTACAAGCTGTGAGGCCGTTCACATCGCAAGATGAGAGACGGACGTCTTAGCCGGCCGTGACCGGGATCTTCCTCGATTCCTCCTTCGCCTTCTCAGACTTGGGAAGCGTCACGGTCAGGACCCCGTTCTTGAACGTTGCGGCCACCTTGGCCGCGTCGATCTCGGCCGGGATCTCGATCTCCCGGTAGAACGCCCCGTAGGTCCGCTCTTTGCGGAAATAGTTCTTCCCCTCTTCTTCAGTCTCCGCCCTCTTCTCGCCCTTGAGCGAGAGGACGTTTTCGTTGAGGGCAAGCTCGATGTCCTTTTCCTCCAAACCGGGCAGATCGGCCGTGACCGTCACTTCCTTGTCGGTCTCGGCCACGTCCAGACGCGCGTTGAAGGCGGGAACGCCCTCGGGCATCACGTCCAGGTCGCGGAAGAAGTCATCGAAGATGCGGTCGAACCCCCAGCGTGTGGGCGTGCTTCGCCCGCCGAGGCGGGGGATCAGGCTGAGATAAGTCATAAAAACCTCCTCTTACTTTTGGATCTTTTCGTTCGTCCTTCGACAGAAAGGTAAGCAGGGTTGGGGGGGTGTCAAGGGGCGGGAAAAGGAAGCGGATCTCCTTGGCGGATATAAAGATGCTCGACGAAATTGCGGAGGGCGAGGCCGAAGCCGAAGGGGCTGTATTGCGAGATCTCCCTGTATTTGATTAACGAACTTGCGCTCCGCTATTTCTTTTCCGGCTCGGAAGGTGGGCCAACGTGATCGTTGCCCTCCACCGTTTGGCGCGCCGCCTTCCGGTAACCGGTGTCCGGCGCACGGTCCTCCGGGCGGCTGAAGGGGACATCGGCGACGGGGATGCGCGCCTGGTTTTCGATATCGTTAACATTCGGGAGCGGATAGAGCGCCTGCCCTGCCTCGCCCTTGTCGAAGGCGTCTTTAATGCGTTGAAGCCGATTGAAATCGTCTGAAGTCCGGAAACCGAACCGCGCCAACCCAAAATCCACGAGGCGGAGCTTCTGTCCGTCCCAGATGATATTGCCGGCGCTGATGTCATTGTGGTGGATCCCAAGGTCTTGAAGGCTTTTCAACCCGTCTTCCAGCCCCTTCCAATGCTCGGGCTTAATCTGCTCTCTCTCCCGGGGGCTCAACCGGTCCAAGGATTTGCCTTTCAGTTTACCGATGATCAATTCCGACGGGTGGGGTCGGCCGACCAAGGGCGGGGCGATGTCCAGGCCGTGGAATTGAATGATCGCCAAGGCGTATTGTTCCGCGTCGAGCTGTTTGTTCCTTTCAACCGAACCGCCAACCTTCGTCAGGTTTCCATCCCCGTTGTCCAGGATCACGCCGTTCTCTCCATGCGCGAGAACGGGCGCATTGTCGGGAGCCGGCGTGACCGTCCGGAACTCGCCGAGAACCCTCGCGTAATGACGCCCGTTGACCAAAAGCGTGTCTCCCTCCCCGACGGGAATCCATGCCCCCGACTCGTCGCCAGTCCCGCGAACAACGACGCCCTCGCCGCCTTCGACGCCGCGAACCCAGACCTCGCCGTCCGCAAGCGTGAACTCCAGGTCGCCAATCCGCTGGGTCTCACCTTCATTCAGACGCAGATCCTGGAGAGAAGCCGGGCCCGACGGCCTCTTGACCAACGCAGGCCCCACGTTCTGGTCCGGTTCCGAGGCTATCTCGCGGTCCAAGAAATCTGTCGGGAGTCCGGCCTGGCGGCGAAGGTCGGCGAGCGAGCGGAAGACGTCCCATCGGGTCGTGGACGTGCCGTTGGGCCCCACATCGAGGCCTTCGAAATCGATGAGACGGGCCCGTCCCATGGCGTCGATGTTGACCTGAAAGTCCCCCGGGCTCCAACCCTCTCCCTCCAACCCGTCGAAAATGGCGTGGATATCCGCGACGGTGTTTTCGTTGATCCGAACCGGATCCACGTCCCTGAAGAACTGACCGGGGACGACATCCGTCACGATTGCCGTCATCCCTTCGACGATCGTCGTTCCGTAATAATTTGGGGCGAGCTCGCTTGGAATCTTCACGAGGGCGTCGATCTCTCGAGAGGCGGCCTTTTCCGCAAGCAGGGGGTCGAGGGCATGATCGCGGATCTTCACGGCGACGAGCCTTTGCTCGCCGTCCGGCGTTCTCCATTCGGCTTCGTAGACGGTCGAGGCGCTCCCCTGGCCAAAGACGCGGCCCGTGAACGTGACCTCGCCGCCCTCGATCATCGCAAAAGATTTTCCTTCCAATTTCAGGCCGGGAAAAAACCAAGCCCCGTCCACCTTCCGGCCGTCGGCGGGAAGAGAGGCGTAGAATCCCGGCTCATAGTCGTAGTGCGGCCCGTAGACGCGCTCCAGGGGCATCTCCGCCGGCTGTTCCGGCGTTTCGCCAACGTCCCGGGACTTTAGGAAATCGACGAGGGGCCCGAAGACGGAGGCGAGGACGGCGGGCTCACCCTGCGAGGCGCGCCGGGCCGCCACGTCGCTGACTTGCGTCCCGGGAATCACGTCATAGTCAGCGTACGGAACGCCCGGCCCCGCGACCGCCTCCTTCATGGCCTTGATGACGTCCTTCGGGACGTCGGAGGCGAGACGGACCGTGACGTCGCGGCCGAAGGGATCGGTCACCCGCGCCTCCACGAGGCCGTTGCGGTGGACCTTCACCCACTTGACGGCGGTGTCCTTCTTCAAGGCCCGGACGAGATCCAACCCCTTCTCCGCGGGATACGTCAAAAAATCCCCTTCCTTGGCCGCGCGAAGGCCGAGCGGATTCTCATGCGGCTCGAGCCCGGCCTTTGCGAGGACGGAGGTCTGATAGGCCGCCCGAAACTGTCTCAAATTCGCCAGGGCCTGGGCGTTTCTCGCGTAGGTCGCCTCGTTGCGTACCCCCTCGGGGAGCCCCTTCATGAATTCTTTCTGGCGAAGGAGGGCCCTTTCCATGCGGTCCATCAATTCCGGCAGATCGCCCTTCCCCTTCGTCGCGTAATCGTCGAGGGCCTGGACGACCCCGTTGATCTCCTCCTGCATCCGCAGCTGCGTCCGCTCGGGGACGAGGCGCTCCGCCCAGCCGCCCACCAACCCGGAGGTGCCGGCAAGCGGCATCGAGAGCACGCCGCCGATCTTCAGCGCGGCCAGGAAGAGGAAGCCGTCTTCGAAGGCTGAGGGCGAAAAGGCGTCGAGGGCGTGGGAGGGGTCGTAATTTCCGTGAAGGAGCATTTGAGCGTTCGAATGAAAGGCGCTCCAGACCTGAAAGGCCCCCGCCTCCCAAGCGAATCCCCCGGCCTTGTAGATCAGTCCCCGGCCGAGGCGCGAAACGAAGAGCCCTTCGTAGGTCTTCATCGCCTTGCCTAGGAAGCGCATCATGGCGAGGTTGAAGGCGAACTCCTCAGCGAACGCCACGGGATCCTTCACGGCCCCCGCCAATCCGTTCACGAAGCCGTCGCCGCGGGCGGCCGAATCATAGGCGCGGTAAGAGAGGGTGAAGAAGAAGGCGTTCACGGCCGTCGCGCCGAGGCCCTCGTCCGCGAGGCCCAGAAGAGGCACGGCCAACCCTTCCGCTACCCCGGCGGTCACGGCGGACGCCAAAATGATCCCGACGCCGATCGTGTACTGGTTGAACTTCGCCGCGCCCTTGTACTCCTTCTCGAGGTCGATGTTGATCTCCGCATGCTCCAGGGCGATGAAGGCCTCACGGGCCCTCTTCCTCAAGACAGGGTCCTCCGAGTGCCACATCTCCCGTATTTTTTCGTACTTTAACTCCATGCCCCGGTGGCGGTCCGGCCCCGGGTCCCGCGAGGACATGAAATTCTTGATGCCCTTTGAGCGGCGGACCTCCTTGCCCATCTCCCGGAACGTTTGTATTTTCGCATCCAGAGTCTTCTCGAAGGCGATCCTGTCGAGATCCTCCGCGACCGGTCCATAAAAGGCGGCCCGCGCCTCCATCTCCTGGATCATGGACCGGCGACCCACCTCGATGGCATTGGCCCTTCCAGGGCGAAGGACCGTCACCTGGTCCAACGTCGCCTGGGTCCGGCTGACATCGGCCCGCTCGTTGCCCTTCTCCGCGGGGATTTCCGAAACGGCACCCGCCTCTTCCTTCAGTCCGCCCAAGACCCTCAACTCCTCGACGGAAAATTCCAACTCGATCATGAACTCGAAGCTGGGCAGGAGGCTCTGGATTGTTGCCGGATCCGTGTCTTCCGTGATCCGGAAGCTGTTCAGCCAGGCGGACCCTTCCGCGATGTATTTCATTTCGTAATACAAGCTTGGGTCATCCGGCATTCCTTGCAGATACTCGTCCAGCACTCGGGCCCGAGCCGCGCAGAGGACGCGGATCTTCTCCATGGCCTCCACCGGGACCTCTCCCCCCCCACTCCTCCAGGCCTCGACCGCCTTGATCAGGGCCACGTCGGTCGACAGGGCCTTCAGGCCTTCTTCCAGTTCGATCCGGCCCCGGTATCCCTCGTTTTCGTCTAATGCGGAGGCGCCCGCCCTGCGCGTCTCCTCCACCTTGGCCAGAAAGTTCTCCGTCGGCATGGAGGGATCGGCGTAGAGTCCTTCCAGCCGGGTCGAGAGGGCGTCCAACTCCCCGATGCCTCCGGGAACCGGTTCCCGGTAGGTCACGATGCCGTTCCGGTATTCCGGATTATAGAAGCGGAAGTTCGGACGGTTGCTCCGGTCCGTCCCGAATCCACCGAAAGTCTCGCCCCAGCCGTTGGGGTCCGTCCTCCAGATGGCCGTCCTGCGCATGTCCTCCCACTGGGCCTTGACCTTCGAGGCCAGTTCGGCGTCCTCGGCGACCGGCGACTTTCCGAATCGGCTCCAGGTCGGCCGGGAGATTTCCGGGTCCAAGGCGTCGATGGTCCGCGTGACGTCCAGCCTCTTGATCAAGTCGAATCGTGCCTCGTAGGGACGCCCGCGGCCGCGATAGACGTCGTCGGCGTACAGGTCCGCGACGAAAACAAGATCGGTGTTCTCGGGCCAGAGAGAAAGATAGGCCTCGAAGGCCGCTTCCTTCCGGCCTTCGGCCTCCGCGTACCGTTGCAGGGATCTCAAGTCGCTCAGGCCTTCCTCATAGAGCCGGTCGTTCCCCTGCAAGGCCCCGGAGGCGATTTTGGACTTGGCGTCCCGGATCAGACCGGTGAGGTCGGCGTGCCGGATCTTCGGGCCGTCCAGGAGCGGCACGAGGCCCGCTTCGAGACCCTGGATCGCCTGCAAGGGATCTCGTCCGGAGGCGATCTCCTCGCGGGCGCTCCCGATCAACTCCCGGCAGCGGAACATCGGGGCCGCCCCGTTCCCGCGGAGCAAGGGCTCGAGCTTTTCGAGAAAGGCCTCGGCCTCCTTGGCCCCGGCCTCTCCCTGTTTGAGCCGGGATTTGAGGCTTGAAAAGGTGTCGGAGACATCGATCGTGATCGAGGTGAGGTTGTCCAAGTCCTGGAAGGCCTTCAAGGCCTCCTCGTCCCTCTTCCGGCGCGCAAGGGCTTGGGCGAGCTTCTTCCCCGTTGCGATGATCGTCTGGGCCTCGCCTTCCTCGACCTTTTTTTCCAGGCGCGCTTCCAGCCCGGCCTCCCCAGCCTCGATCTGCGCCTTCAAGTCGAAGATCTTCGGCCCGAGCACCGGATCCGAGACCGGTCCGTACCGAACGAAGTCGTAAACGTCGCCCACGTAGAAGGCGGTTCCATCGTTGAAGAGTTCATCCGTTTCCTTGAGGAGGTTCCTTGCCCCGATGTAATCCTCCGCCTTGATCTTGTCCTCGACCGCGCCGATCCAGTTGGCGGGATTCCGGGCGGACCGGAACAGGGATTCCATTCCGGGACGGACGGCCGCCCAGAGACGGGATCCGATCTCGGAGCCTTGACGGTAGACGGAGCCGAACGGAGAGGCCGGCGCGTCCTTGACTCTCGCAACGGCGCAGGAGTTCGTCTGGCGGCAAGGGTCCGCATCGGTCCACTCCACACTGGGTCCCTTGGATTCGCTGACAACGGACATGGTCCCCTCTCCGCGTTTGGCTGGCCTCTTCCCCCTGTACGGCTGCAAGAAGACGACCAAAAAAAAGAGGGGTCTTCGCTGGATAGATCTCCTTTAAATTCAATAACTTATAGAGATGGTGGAAAACCGGATCCGGACTGTTGCCCCAGTTTTGTTTCCGTCAGGAAACGATCCTGGGGAATGGCGACGGAATGCCTCATGTTGACTTTCAAGGATGGGCAGCGAAATTAATTCCCCGTCTCCCGATGCGCCCGGGCCGCATCGGCGTGACCCAGGGTCGCCAACTCGCCGAGGAGTGCCCGGGCCTCCGGGTCGTTCCGGGCCGCCTCGATCAGGGGCAGGATGTTGAAATTCCCTTTCACAGCGGCAACGGCCGATTCGTTACCGGATCGAACAAGCTCTACCATGGCCCGAACCGCCGTGATTTGTCCCGCCGAGGCCGAGACGGTGATCATGCCGACGGCGTCCGGCTTCATGGCCTTCATTTTCGCCCGCGCCCAAAGGACAGCTGGCGACCCCATGAGGGTCAACCCCACGACGCCGATGGCGAGCATGTTTCCCATTTTGACCTCCGCGGGCAGGTGCGCCTCCGATCGAATCCGCTCGGCGCGCGCCAACGCGGTGGAGGCCCTCTCAAGGAGACCTGCAAACGCCAGGATTTCGTGATGGTCGAAGGGAAGCCTCTCCTCCGCGGCTTCCGTGATGCCGGCCTGCAGTTGATCGACATCCACCCCTAAGAGATCCCTCAGGACGGGAATCGCCTCATCGACGGCCCCCAGTTCCACGAGTTTCTCGGCCGCGCCCAGCCGCGCGTGAAGGCTGGGGCTGACCAGGAGATCCTCCAGGACCGGCGTCGCCTCGGACCGGAAGCCCAAATCGGCCAAGGACCTGGCGGAGGCCAGCCTCAAGCCCTCCGATTCATTCCGGTCTTCCGCGATCCTCTGAAGTTCACGCGCCGTCTCCACCGCTCCCAGGCCGGCGAGTCCCTCGGCGACCCCCGCGCGGATCTCCGGCAATAGATTCGGATCGCCCAAGACTTCGAGGAGTTCCGGAAGAGATTCCTTTCCGGCGAGCTGGGCATAGTCCCTGCCGATCTCATCGAGCTGGGTGGACACCGAATAATCCCTCATTTCAACGGACGTGTACGTTTCCAAAAGGTTCCGGAAGGCCGCCGACGCATCAACCGGCTCGCCGATCTCCTGCAGGAGCCGAGCGACCCGAAGATAAAGATGGAGATTATCGGCGGCGAGAAAAGGGTCGTAGGAACCGGTGGCGCCCCGCTCGAGATCAGCGGCGAGGGCTCGGGCCTCATCCCGTTCCAGCAGACCCTCTCCGGCCAGGGCCTCGGCCGCTTCCACTCGGAGATCCGCCCGTTGAGCCGGATCCCCCTGGACCGCCCTGAGGTTCGAAATTTCGTCGGAATTCGACGCGCGCCGTGGCGAGGCGCCGAATCGGTTGATCCCCGGCAGGTTGAATCCCGAGGAGACGTCGATGATCTCGCGGAAGTCGTCGTACCTCTCGGCCATCCGTTCGATCTCCGGCGGAATCGTCCGGTCCTCAAAGGGAATGCGCCCCCCTCCCGGCGTCGACAGATCCCGCCGGATCGCCTCGGCGGCCGCATCCCGAAGACGACCGGGCCCCGTCGTCTCCCTTCTTGGATCGAATTCCGAGCCGCCCGTTTTCTTGATTCCGCCGCCCATGAACGCCTCCGGTTACTGCGGTTTGACCCACGTACGGGTCGCGGGGTCGTAGACCTCGACGGGCACCGGCCCCTTCCCCGTCACGTAAAAAATGGTCCTGTCGCCCATGCCGCCCCCCATGTCCGGATAGAGCCGCGCGTCGGGCACGTCTCCGATCCGGAAGCGGATGAGGACGCGGTCGGACCCCTGGCCGCCACCATAGCGCGTGAGGATCTCGTCCTTATTGGTGGAGACGTTGAGTCCGGGACTGTCGAGATCGGAGGCCAGGACTCCCCTTTGTAAGGCCGGATCGAAGAGGGCGTCCGCCGCGTCCAAGTCGGTGTAGGCCCTTTCGACGTCCGGCAGGATTTCGGGATGGGTGTAAGGGTCCGCCAGGCGCGCGACTGAACCCTTATTCAGGCCGATCTCTCCGTTTTGGATCCAGCGGGGACGGCTCGCGCGGTAAACGTACGTGCCGGCGTTCACGCCCAGGATCTCCTGCATCCGGTTCGTGACGGTCACGGCGTCCCGGCCGATCTCGCTGTCGAGAAAGTCCGACGGCAGGCCGGCCTCGCTCCTCAGCTTCGCGAACCAGCGGAAGACGTCGCTCCGGGTGGTTGGGAATAGGCTCTCTCCGTTCAGCCCCTCGAAGTCGATCAAATGGGCGTGACCCATCTCGTCGATGGTGACCTGGAAGTCCCCCGGCCTCCAGCCCATGCCTTCCAAGGTATCGAAGATCGCGTGCAGGTCCTCGACCGTCTTCTCGTTGATCCGGGCGGGATCGACCTGGGTCCAATATTGTCCCGGGGCCACGTCCATGACGATCGCCGTCGCACCCTCGACCACCGCCATCCCGTAGTAGTTCGGGGCGACATCTCTCGGGAGCTGCATCAGGGTGTCCACCTCGCGGAGGGCCGCCTCTTCGCCCCCGAGGAAATCAAGGGCATGATCGCGGATCTTGACGGCGACGACGCGCTGGCCATCGGGCGTGTCGAAGACGGCCTCGTAGACGGTCGAGGCCGAGCCCTGACCGAAGACGCGCCCGGTGAAGGTCACCATTCCCTCGCCGGGGACCTCGTAGGTTTTCCCCTCCAGATTCAAGGTCGGAAAATAGCGCGTCCCGTCCTCCATCAGGCCGTCTATAGGCAGGCCTTCGTAAAAGGACCGGTCGCGATAGTAATGGGGACCGTAAACGTCATCGATGGGCGCTTCGGAACGGATCGGCTCCGCCTCGGGGGCCTCCTTGGCCACGCCGATGGAGCGCAAGAGGTCGGCCAAGGGTTTGAAGAACGACGTGACGACGGCGGCTTCGGCCTGGGACGCGCGGCGCGCGTCCATCGCATTCACTTGGGTGGGGACGGCCACCTCATAGGAATCATAATAATTGGCTTCGTCGTACCTCGCGGCCGCCTCCCAGATGCTCTTGGGGATGCCGCCGGACGGTCCTTCACCGCCGATCTCCGGAACGCCCGGTGTTGCGAGGTCTTGTCGAATCGCCTCGACGCCCTTGTTCTCGCGCCCGAACTCGGCCTCGCGGCCCCGGCCGGGGTCGAATTCCGAGCCACCTGTTCTTTTCGGTCCTCCGCCCATAAGGTCTCATGAGGAATGAGCAAGGGGCGTGCCATGGAAAATGTAGTTATTTCATGAAGATAAGAGGGTTCATGAGGGGGGGTCCCCCCATTTGGTTTCCCTTAGGAAACGATCCCCGGGGCATCCAAGAGGCGGAAGTAGACCTGCTCGACGTAGAGGCGCAGGCCCATCGGGAATCCATAGGGGCTTAAGGCGGCGATCTGGCGATAAAGGCGGTCGTCGCCCCGCCGCCGCTTGCCGTGGATCTCCACGGCGTGGGCCTCCATCTCGGCGGGAATAAGGTTCAAGCTCACCCAGTCGCCCCCTTCGCGCTCGGCCTGAAGGATGTGGACGAATTCATGGAGGGCGTCGTCCTCCTCCACGCGGCCTTTCGCGCCATCCAAGAGGAGGATCTCGTCGGGCTCCCCGGGCCCATTGGCCAGGCGGCGGGCGGCGGGGATGTTGTCGATCCGAAGCGCCTCTCCCATGCGCTCGCGGTTGAACGCGTCCATATCCTCGCCGGAGAGATGGCGGACGACGACGCGGCCCCGGGCGAGCCACCTGCCGAATTGGAGAGCCTCGGGAGGCGGTTCGGAAAAATTCGTCCCCAGCCCATTCAGGACGCGTTCGAGAGGGAGACCGGGGACAAAGGCCGTGGCCGAAGGAAGCTCGAACGATTCCCACGGCAGCTCGAACAATTCCCGGATCTTGAAGGAATAGTCCTGACTCTGCAGGAGATAAAGGAGGCGGTGGATCGTCAAGAGGGGCATCGGGCCCAGGGCGGAGCGGCGCAAGGCGCGCCGCACTTCATCGCCGGACTCCGGATCCGAAAATGCCTCGCGAAAGGACTCACGGACGTAACCGGGGCCCAGGGCATAGATGTCCGCGTCGGCGACGGAGCGGTAACCCGCGGCCCCGCGAAGCCTCGAGACCGTCTCCAGAAAGGATTCGAGGGTCTCTTCTTCCGAACCGCGCCGGCGCGGGATCTCAAAACGGTCCTCCAGGCCGGACTTTCGTGCAAAGTAGACCAGGTCTTTGAGTGTCGGGATCTCCGCCATCAGCCGGGCCATCTCCGGAAAGGCCGCGGGCGCCGCGAGGACCGTCGCCTCCAGGACCTGGTAGAGGAGATACTCGTAGAGCGAATTCGCCTCGGAAACAAAGGATTCCAGACCGATCAAGAGGGCAGCCTTCTCGACGGCGCCGACGAGATCCGCGCCTGCCGCTAAACGGCATTCGAGGGCCAAATCCTTGAGGCGCCGGGCGGCGCGGGCGGGAAGCGCGGGAAGCCCCGCGAGGGCATCATCGACCTCGGGAGGGCGAAAGAGGGGCTGGGGACGGCCCATCGGCCGCGCGGGAGGGAGCGTCGAGGAGAGATCCGGGCCGGGCCCCCGATCGGCGGACGCGGCGAGGAACGGTGATGCCGTTCCCGCCGCCCCCGCCGTCAGGCTGCATTGTGAGATTCCACCCAGGGTCCCAATCGCCACCGCCGCCTCCCGTCAAGAGACGCGTTAGCATCGGGAATCTTTTAGGAAAGTTGCCTCTTTTTAACCCCCTAGTTGCCCCCCGGGGCAGTGACGTCCGTCGAGCTTCCGTTCGAAGCCCGCTTCGCGGCCATGTCATAGGGAGCGGCGTCCGGTTTCGGCGACGGCTTGGCGGCCGTCCCGGTCCCGGAGGCGGCCTCCTTGGGAACCGCGACGTGGACCTGGAATTCGCGGCCCTCGCCGTCGACGATCCGAAGGTAACGGTTGTCGCCGTCGCGGCCCCATTTCACGTTATTGGCGTTTTGCTTGGACCAGATATCGCCCAGGATCCTCTGCCCGTCGGCGGCCGTCTTCACCCAGATGGTCACGGCGTAGTCGCCGGGGGTCTTTCCGATGCTCCCCAGGTCCTCGTACAGCTCGGGGGACTTGCTCGTCACGTCCAACACCGCCATGTCGGCGGGGGCCTCGAGCCCGAGGTAGAGATGCGCGCTCCGGGCGAGGGCCGAGCTGATGTAGGGCGTCTCGAAGACGGCGATTGCCGCGTCAAATTTCTTCCGCTCCGCGGCGTAGTTCCTCCACCTGTCGATGATCTGCATGTTCCGATCGACGACGCCGTAGATCTCGCCCAAGGCCCGATCGGCCTCTTCTCTTAAATTGGCGTCGCCGCTCTCCCGGGCCTTCTCCAAGACTTCGATATCGTTCATCATTTCCCCGTTCGTTCTCCTTTTCTTTTCCAGGATTCTCTGGTTGGACTCCGCCGCGGCGATCACGCCCTGCGCCGCCTCTCTCTGCTTGGCATTGCCCTGGACCGCCCAGGCGTCGGCGAAGACATAGGCGTCGACCTGCGTCCCCGTCGGCACGGTCGAATCGGTGAACTGGCGGTGATTATTGTACTCATCGCGTGCCTGGCCGGCTCGCTCCCTGATCGCGGGCCACTTGGCTGCGTCCACGGCCCCCCTGCCTTCCAGGGCGGGGCCGAGCTCCGCCACCAGGGACTTGAACCGGGCTGCCTTGGCCTTGAGATTCGCCGTCGGAATGCCCAGCCACTGCTCGCCCGACCCCGGCCGATCGCTCAAATCCACCAGGGTATTGCCTTCGCCTTTCATCTCATAAAGCAGGTCCAAGGCCTCCCGGGCTCGCACGTCGCCCCTTTCCGCGAGCACCGCCAGCCGCTCGCCCTTGGCGCGCGGCGTGGAGTCTCGTTTCACGCCGTACTGGTCGATCAACTTAGACGCCTCGGTATAGGCCTGCTTGGCGGCGAAACCGTGAACGTCATGAACATAGCGGGGGTTGAGCGGGCCGATCTGCTTCCCGTCCAAGGTCGCAAGATGATCTCCCGTCCCGTCCACGACCGGTTCCGTCCCCTTCTTGAAGAGCCCGTACTTCGGGTCCGTGATGATGTCGGCGATCTCCGTCGTGCTCAGCCGCGAACCGCCGCCGGCCGGGTTCGGGAGGACGACGCTGTCCTTACCGAACCAGAAGTTGGGCTCGACGCCCGCCGCCTCGGCCTTGGCCCTCTCCGCCTTGTTCAAGGCGTCCAACACGACCAGGAGCCCCTGCTTGCCTCCGACCCGGTTGCCGAAGGGAATCGCGACGATGGGCAAGGATCGGTTGGGGTCCAATTCCATCGCGGCCACGGGCTTGCCGTCCGGTCCGATCTCCGGCGTTCCGTCCGCCTTCGTCTTGTACTCGGGCGTTCCGTCCGCCTTCATTTTGGGACGGAAGACGGGGGCCACGGTCACCTGGACGCTCAAGGACTCGCCCGTCCCCATGATCGGGTGCCCGTTGTCATCGTGCTTCAAGGACCCGTCGGGGTTCGTCTGGGGCCGCTCCCGGTAGATATCGGGAACCGCGAGCCACTGCTCGAAGACGGTGAACTCGGAAAGCTTCGTCATGTCGTAGAACTTCATGACCGTCTTCCCGTCAACCTGGGCCTCGTGAATGACCACGCCGTTCGCGGGGTCCTCGGCCTTCGCCCGGGCGGCGTCGACGTTCGTCCAAAACGTTTCCGCGGCCTTGGCGCGACTCACGGGGTCGGAGATCATCTTGTCCATCGCCGTCATCGTCTCCGTCATGATCGCCTCCGCCTTGTCGGGCGGAATGCGGTCCGAGCCCTTGATGCCGTGCTGGGCCAGGATCTTGCCGTATTCAGAGAAGAGCGAGGCCTGGAGCTCCACGGCCGGATCGTTCCGGTCGTATTTGCCCTGGGAGAAGGCCGTGAAGTCCTCGAAGTAGGTCGCCTCGCGGATAAGGCCCCGAAGCTCGGGATTCCTCAGGACCTCGGCCTGGTGTTCGGCCATCCAGACACTCCAGGCCCCGTCGGCTAGGTTGTCGGTCGCGACCTCCTTGATGTTCATGAGGCGCATCGCCTCGCGGACCTGGGCGTCGGTGGGATTGTTCACGTCCTTGGCCCCCGCGGCGCGCAGGGCATCCTCGAAGCGGTTCATCATCTGCATCGTCGCGTTGGCCTTTTGCATCGAACCGTCCGCCCTTTTCAGGAAGGGGCCGTGATGGTCGATGACGCGCATATAATCGTAGCCCATGCCGGGGATGTTGGTGTCCACGATGACCGGCAGGTCCTTCTTGGCATCCTTGATCTTCTGGTCCCACTCCGCCTTGGCCTGGCGCTCGGCCCGGTACTTGGCCATGTCCCGGTCATGCGGATGCTTCCTCTGCATTTCGGGCAGGAGCTCCTTGGCGCGGGCGTCGACCCACTGACGGCGCTCGAGGGCGGCGTCCTTGTACCAGTTCGTCGCCTGGTTCCTGGCATCCACCCTTGCGTCTCGTTTGGCTCGGCTTTGAGCCTCGGCGCTGATCTCAACCTTCTTCCTGCGAATGGCGAGCTTGGCGATCTTCTCGGCCTCGGGCTTCGACCTCCCCTGCTTCACCAATTGATCTCTCAGCCTCTCCATCGCGCGCACTTCGACCTTGCCTTCGCCCAACGCGGCTTCGTAGGCGTCCTTTCCGAGCATTTTCTTAAAGTACTCCGCCTCCACCGACTTCTGGTATTCTTCCTTGTATTTCTTGGTGAGATCCGGCTCGAGCTGGGCCGCCTTTCGGGACCTGGCCGCCCCTTCGCCCTCGCTCCATGGCACCCGGTTCTCAATTGCGGCCACGCGCTGCTTCACCGTATCGATCGAAACGATATTGGCCTCGCCCAGGGGCACGCTGACCTCGGGGGCCTTGTCGTCCAGGAGGCGGATCCTCTCCATGGGCCGGGGCTGAACATAACCGACCTGGGCATTGACCGAGGCGCGGCGCGCCACGACGTCCATGACATGCGTCCCTTTCACCCGAACCCAACGAAATGCCTTTTCCCAATGGGTCCCACCCGTTCTCCAGGGGACGTTCCTCGCGGGGGCATCTCCGTAGGAGTCAACGGGTCCTCCCGTTCCACCCCTTTCACCGGTCCCGCCCGACCGGGCCGGGTCCTTCCCGAAGCCCGCCGCTTCGTATTCGGCGTCCAGCTTCTGGACCTCGTCGGGCAACCCTTCGTTGCCCCTTTCGCCTCCCACAGCCTCCGCGCCGGGTCTGGAGAGGTCGCGCGTGATCGCATCGGCGCGCTCGTTCCTCTCGCCGAACCTTCCTTCGTGGCCGCGGGTCGGGTCGAACTCACCCGACCGTCCTCCGCCGACTCCTTCTGCTCCTGGTGCCATAAAATGTTTCCCCCTATAATTTTCGTTTCCGGTTTCAGATATTCGGGACGACCAAGACCATCTCGTGGTCGCCGATCTTGATTTCAGCGACGCCGGGATCGAGCTCCAAACCGAGCGACGGGGCCTTCACGAAGGCACCGTCCGAGGCGTCGTCCGCCATGCGGAGCCCGTCCTTGTAGCTGTGCGCCCCTTCCAGAGGTTCGATCACGAACCCCGTCCCGCTATGCTCGATGGCGTAGAGAGGCACCGTCCCCCTCGCCTCACCGAAGACGATCTCGCCGGTTCCGATCCTCTGAGAGACGACGACACGGTCTCCGCGCCGATTCAAATGTTCGAAGGGATTCCCGATCGTGGCGGTCTCGGTGTGGTTCCCGTCCGCCTTGAGACTGCGGGAGGTCAGGCTGGGTTTGAGCTCGATCGCCTGCGCCTTGTCCCCGACCCCGCGGGACGCGGAGGCGCGGCGGGCGGCCGCGTCCATCACGACCGTGGGATCGAGGCGGATTTCCCGCCCTAATTTGAGACCGAAGAATTCGCCGACCGAACGGAAGACCCGGTAGACGGCCTGATAACCGTCGCGAACCTCAAAATAGGAGACGCCGAGGTTGTGGACGTCCGCGTAGATTTGCGTCCCGCGGCGGAGAGGAACGGAATCCGCCACGCGGTAGTGGGAAAGGCCCCGCGAGGCGGGTTCGGTGGGAACGTCGACCACTTTTCCGCCCTCGACGAAGGCGTCATACGTCGCCGCCGCCTCTTGAACGCCCTTGGGCAACCCCCCGGTCGCCCCTTCGCGCCCGATCCCTTCGGCGCCGGGCGTGCTCAGGTCGCGCCCGATCGCTTCGGCCCCCTTGTCCTCGCGACCGAATTCACCCTCGCGCCCCCTCACCTCGGGTTGACCGCCCTCGCCGACGCCTCTCGCTCCTGGTGGCATGTTCGTTCTCTCCTTGGGCTCGATTGAGCCCTCGAGGAATAAAGCAACGAACGTGCCAGAAGAGCCCTCTTTCGTGATGCCTATCTATTTGATAGCATTAGTTTTTATTGATGTTTATGTTAATGAACAGAGCGATTGGGGTCCCCACGACACAAGAAGTTTCTATTTAGAAACACTACCCGGCATTGGCCGCCAGTGCAGGCGCCGCGGCGGGAATTTCTTGCTCCGTCTCCGGACGGGGCGTCTTGGCCGCCTCCTGCATCTTCTTGATCTGCGCGTCCCGGACATCGGCGGTGAAACGGATCGTCGTTTCGCGGCCGAAGGGATCAATGACCCGCACGACGACCAACCCGTTTCCATGCACCTTGACCGAGCTCACGCTCGGATCCGCCTGGAGGGCCTGGATCATCTCCACGCCCTTGGCCGAGGAGTACGAGAGGACGCCGTCGTTCGTGATCTCGCGCAGGCCATAGGGATTCTTGTTCCCTTCCAGGCCGACGGTCTTGAAGACCGATTGCTCATACGCGGACCGGAACTGGCGGAGGTTCGCCAGGGCCTGGGTATTCAAGGCGTAGGTCTGTTCGTTCCGGACGCCCTCCGGCAGATCCTCGAGGAATTGTCTCTGTTTCAGGAGCGCGGACTCGTGCTGGGCCATGAGATCCTCGAGGCTGCCCTTGCCCTTTTTCACGTAATCCTCGATCGCCTGGACGCTTTTCTGCACCTCGATCTCCATCGCCTGTTGGGCGTAGTTGGGAGCCACCTTTTCGACCCAACCCCGCGCCGCCTCGGTCGCCGGACGGGTGACCGGCATGGATAGGACGCCGCCGATCTTGAGGGCACCCAGAAAAAGGAAACCGTCCACGAAGGCCTCCGGTTTGAACGCGTTGAACATCTTGGAGGAATCCCATCTCCCGTGGAGGGCCATCTGCACGTTCTGCTGGAAAAAGCCGTAGAGCTGGAAGGCCCCCCCCTCCCAGACGAACCCACCCGCTTGATAGACCAGGCCCCGGCCCAACCGGGCCGCGAACACCGCCTCGTAGGTCTTCATCGCCTTGCCCAGGAAGGCGAACATGCCGAAGTTGAAGGCCGCCTCCTCCAGGAAGTCCAGCGGCTCGTTCCAGATGTTCGTGAAGGAGGTCCAGTCTCCGCTCAAAGCAGAATCGAAGAACCGGTGCGAGGCCGTAAAGACCAGGGCGTTGACGGCGTAGCCCCCCCAGACCGCCCCCTCGGCCCCGAACCAGGTGACCAGAAACGGGCCCGCCAGCTCCGCCGCGAGACCCGCCGTGAAGGCAGCGGCCATGACGATCACGACGCCGGTGACGTAGTGGTTGAACTGGGCCGAGTTTTCGTACTTGCTCCTCAGGACCTCGCTGACCCGCGAGTTCTCCAGGGCGATGAAGGAGAGGCGCGCCTGCCTCTGCTGGGCCGGGTCGCCGGAGGCCCACAGGGTCTGGATTTCCTTGTAATGATCGATCATCCGGTCGAAGTCCTCGTCCTTGATGTCCCCCAGCCACAGGTTCTTGAGGTTCTCCGCCTTGCGGTACTCCTTCCGCATGTCCCTCAGCATCACGATCTTGGCGTCGATCGTGCGGGAGAAGGCGATGTCGTCCAGGGTCCGGCCGTAGGTCCGGAAGCCTTCGACGCGGCCTTCGATGTCCGCGATCGTCACGGACTGGGGATCGACGGGATCCGAGTACAGATCGGGCTCCCAATCCCGGGCCAGGTCCATGCTCGACGTCGGATTCGCATCGTCGGCGTACATCTCTCCGACGGTCTCCTCCTGCTTCTGGAGTCTCATGTAGGCGTGGCTTTCCTCGATGAAATAGAAGTCCTTCGCGGCCGCCTTCAGGGCATCGATGTTTGCGGCGGCGGCCGTCGGATCGTCGAGGTTCAGTTGGGAAAGCGCCGCGAGGTGCTGGTCGATCGTCGCCGACTGCTGTTCGGAGGTGATGTTGAAATCCCAGAATTCGTAACGGTCCAGGAGCCGGTCGTACTCCGACTTCAGGAACGTCTTGTAGACCTCCGACCGCTTGACCAGGAAGTCACGTCCCGCCTTGAGCAGCTCCGGATCCACATCCTTGGGGTCCTTCGTAAGGAGGACCTCGTAGGTCTTTAGGAAGGCCACGTATTCGGGGAGCGTTTGAAGGCTGGTCTCCAGGTCCATCCGCTCCTGATAGGCCTTTTTCGCGGCCTCGTTGCCGCTCTTCTCGTTCTCCGCCAGGATGTTTTCCTGGCGCGATTGCTCGACCTCGCCCATCAGAGTCGAGACCGAGGCGTCCGGGTCCTTATAGAGGGTCTCCCAGCGGTCGGAGCGCCGGTTGAGGTCCTCCATGGACACGGGGGTGCCCTCCCGGAAATCGGTGACCGTTTCGGGATTCGAGGGATCGTAGGTCCTGAAATTGGGATCGTGGGACCCCTGCACGGAATTCCAGCACTCCTGGTCCCAGACCTCGTTTTTGCCGCATTTCACCGGGGCTCCGGGGCGGAGGGTCATCCGGTTCCCCTTTCCATCGTTCCAAACCGCCGTGCTCCAGAAATCCTGCCGGATGGCCTTGTATTTCGCGGCCCGGGCCGGGTCCGTCCGTTCGAGCTCGGCGATCTTCAGGTTCAGCGGCAGATTCAGATCGGTCTCGTACTTGGAGGCGTAGGAATCCCAGGTCGTCCGCTCCATCTTCTCCCACTCGGTCAGTCCGGAAAGATCGTTCGGGTCGCGGAAGATGAAGTAGCTGTTCTGGGGATACTGGGCGAGCATGGCCTTGAAGTCCTGCCCCTTCTGCTGCTCCAGCTTCGCGTAGCGCTTCAGCGCCTCCAGGTCCCTCATGCCCTCCTCGTAGAGGGCCTGGTTCTGATGGGTATAGCCCCCGAGGATCTTGGACTTGGCGTCGCGGATCAGGTGCGTCACGTCCGTGTGGCGGATCTTGGGGCCGTTCATCAGCGAGTTGAGCCCCTTTTCAAGATTGAACAGGACCCTTCCCAGGGGCTGGCCGGACTCGATCGCCTCGCGGGCGCCCTGGATCTTTTGGGAGATCTGGAACTTCGGGGCCCCCGGGCGGGCGGTCAGGTCCTTCTCCATGCTGTCCAAGAGCTGCAGGACCTCGTCGGTATTGGCCCAGCCGTCCCGGGCCTTCGCGCGCTGGTGCTCCATCATCTTGGAGATGTCCACGGACGGGGCGGTGAGCGCGTCCAACTCCTCCACGGAGGCGATCGTCTGCTCGATCTTCCCGATGTCCTTCGCGAGGCTGTCCCGCTCTTTCCCGGTGACGAGGATGAGACTCGCCTCGGCCTTCTCCAGCATGGAGCGGACCTGGGGCTCCATGTAAGACTCCCATTTGTCGAGGCGCTCCCGGACCTTTTTGGTTCTCCCAACGACGTCCTCCTCGATCCGCTCCTTGAACTTCTGGTCCGAACCGCCGCGGTAGGCGTAGTCGGGGATCTCCTGAGTCTGAAACGTTCGATCGAGGACTTCTTCCCGGTCCAAGACGAGCCGCGCTAGGACGAAATTTCCGCGCATCATCTGCCGCTCGGCCGCGTCGATCCACCACTCAAGGCGTCTTTCGTAACGCCATGTCTTGCCTTCGGTCCATGTGCGGTTGGATCCGTACAGAAGGTCCGAAACCGCCTTTCGGTCCTCCTCCTTCAAATCATTTCCGGCCTTGAGAAAGATTTCTTCCGCCGCCAGAGGGTCATGAGCCTCCTTGGCCCACGCGATCACCTGGGGAAGAAAAGCCGTCCGCTCCGAAGGGTCCGTAAACCCCGCCTCCGCCCAATCCGCCGCCCGTTCGAGCGCCCTCGCGTGATTTCCCTCCGCCGCCTCGCCCGCGGCCAGGGCGGCCAGAAGGTCGGGGTCCCGCAGGCCGCTCTCATAGGCCTGCCGGAGCATCTCGACGCCGGCGGCCAGGGTCTTTTTATCCTTCGACAGAACGATCCCCAGATGCTTCCGCGCCGTCTCGTTTTGAGGATCGATGCCCAAGGCGAGCTCGTAAAGATCCCTCGCCTTCTTGGTCTCGCCCTTGGCCTCCAGGGCGCGGCCCCGCGTGAGCGTATAGAGCGAGATCTTCTGCGTCGCCGTAAAGCTCCGGCTACCGCCGGCCACCGCCGACCTGAGATCCTTCCGGATCAGCTCGCGCATCGCGATTTGCTGGTCGGCTTTTTGATTGGGAAACGGGATCTGTTCCACGAACCGGTCGATGATCTCCAACTGGTCCTTGACCGGGAGGAGGCCGAACTCGGTCGAATTCAGGGCCCAGCGCGCGAATTGGGCGACGGCCGGCGTGGTCTCCCAGACCGTTTCCTTCGCGACCTGGTCGTAGCGGCCGTGCAGGGGGCTGGGGGCCAGCTGCCATCGAGACATCAAAAGACCGGTCGCCGTTCCGTCCCCCAAGAGAAGCTTCTTCCAATCCGCGGCCTTGCCGGAATCGACCTGATAGGCCTCCTTCCCGGGCTCGTTGAGCTTGAGCCATGAGAGGTCATAGTCGCGATCCAACACGGTGAACGGATTGGTCTTGGCGAGGCTGCCGAGGAAACGGTTGAAGTTGTACGCGTTGGTGGCGGCGGAGAAGAGTTCCGAGGTTTGGACGATCCCATCCTTCGGCCCGCTGTCGAGGCAAGCCCGAACGCCGAAGCGGTCGGAGGCGATCGGATCGGGACGGGCCCCGTCGATCTGTCCGGCCGTGAAGCCCAGATCCTTGGTCAGGATGCGAAAGACCCCCCGGCTCACGGGGGACTGAAAATCGACCCTATGTGACGGTTTGCCGGTCATGGCGGAATTTAATTGCAACCGCCATGCCGCGAACGCGGGCCAGATGGCTCGTAAGCCACCGTTATGATGAGGTTTTAAATGTTAACCCCGGGAGACAGACGCGGAGGGGGTAGCGGGCCCCGCACCTTGTTTCCGGAGGGATACAAACTCTATTGCCTCTTGGCGGCCAGGTCGGTGACCGCCGTGTCTTCGGCCCAGGCGTCTCCCGCCGGCTCCGGGAGGAGCGCCCGCATCGCGTTCAGCCGCTCGGGGGTCGCCTTGATCGGGACGAACCGGACGCGGGCCGGCCGGCCCAGGGGATCGATGAAGTCGGCGACCACCAGGCCGTTTTTGGCGACCCTCACCCTCAGCACGCTCGGGTCTTGGGCCAAGGCCGTCGCGAATTCGATGCCCTTTCCGGCGTCGTATTGAAGGACCCCTCCCTTGATCACCTTCACGCCGAAGGCGGAGCCCCCGCTCTGGCGGATTTTTTCGAGGACCGACTTCTCGTAGGCATCCCGGAACTGGCGGACGTTTTCGAGCATCTTGCCGTTCACCGAGAGCAGGTCGTTGTTGCGGACCTCTTCCGGGAGTTTCTCCAAAGACTCCTTCTGCTTCAGGAGGAGGTCCTCCTGCTGCTTCAAGAGGTCATTCAGGTTTCCCCTGCCCTTGGAGAAATATTCGTCCATCGCCTTGAGATTGCGCTCCAAGCCGACCTGAAGCTCCCGTTCCATGACGTCGATCCCGAGGGTCTTGTAGGCCAGGTTCCGGGCCGCCTCGTTCATCGGGCGGGCCAAGGGGGCGCTCAAGGTCCCGCCGGCCTTCAGGGCGATCAGGAAGAGGAACCCGCCGCCGAAGCCGCTGTCCAAGGAGGTCACGTTGAAGGCGTGTTTGGCCGCCTTCAAGGGATCCCAATGGCCGTTCTTGATCATCTGGTAATTGGTCTGCAGGAAGTCCCAGGCCTGGAAGGCGGCGCCTTCGGTCATGAAAGAGCCGACCGCCCTCCCCGTCTCCCCCAGGTATTTCCCGAGGGTAGCCTCGAAGAGGCCGTCGGCCATGCCCAGGAACTTGAACATCCCGAACGTGATCACAGCCTCCTCCACGAAGCTCAAGCTCCCGATGTGCTTCACGCCCTTCCAGGCCCCGGAGAGGCCGTCGGTCAGGAGACCGTGATAGATCCCGTTGGAGGCGGAGAACACGACGGCGTTGGTGAACGTCACCACGTTGGCCGCGACGCCCTCCGAGAACGCGGCCTCCGCCAGGGGCGCGACGAATTCGGAGGCCGCGCCGGCCGTCATCGCCGCCAGAATGACGGCCTCCACGGTGACCAGGGTATTCAGCCGCCCCGACCACTTGTAGTCGTCCGCGAGATCGTCGTTCAAACGCGCGCTGCCCAAGGCCATGTAGAGTTTCCTCGCCCCCGCCCGATCCCCCAAGGCCCAGAGGCGCTTCACCTCGTTGTACTGGGCCTTCATCCGGTCGTAGCCGTGATTCTCCTTCCAATCCCCGTCCGCCGGGTCCAGGAGGCCGCCGACGGTGATCCAGTTGTAGGCGATGCTCCCGGCCGTGTCGGAGGTGCTTTCCATGGAGGCCAGGTTGAGCAGCCTCATGTCGACGGCGCGGGCGAAGGCCACGTCGTCGACCTTTTGCGCCAGCCCGCGGGCGGCCTTGATCCGCCCGTCGATCGACTTGATGAGGAGGCGCATCGTCTCCGGGTCGGCGGGCTCGTCCCCGTAGGGGCCTTGGAGGGGCTGCAGATTGGAGAACTCGTCGCGGACCGCTTGGAGGTCGGCGAAGCGGTTGTTCTTGTCGGAGGGCAGGTTGTCGACTGTGTTCATTTCGTGCTCGAGAAGATGGCGGACGTGCGAGTCTTCATAGACCGCGAATTTCGCCGAGACGGCCTCCATCCTCTCCAGGAAGACGGCCGTGTCCGGGGTGCAGACGCCTTCTTCGACGTACGGAATTTCCGCGGACTCAAGCCAGGCCATGTCCCGTGAGAGGGCCTCGATCTCCATCTCGTTGTCGTGATACGCCATGGCGGCCGGTTCGCTTCCCATGCCTTCCCCGACCCAGTCGCGCCGCTCCTCCAGGTACGTCTTCAAGACCCGCCCCCGTTCCAGGAGGAAATCGCGTCCCCCCTGGAGGTCGTCGGCGGTCAGCCCCTCCCCGCCCTTCGTGCGCGCCATTTCAAAGGCTTTGAGGAAAACGCTGTAGGAGGGCAGGGCCTGAAGGCCATTCTCCAGGTCGAGACGCTTCTGGTAGGCGGGGTTGTCCTTCAGCGACTCCTTCTCGCGGGTCCCATCCACCTCGGAGAAGAAGGCCTCCATCATCTCCTCATTGCCGTAGATCCGTTCGAGGGCGTCGTTCGTGTTCCTCACGCCGGAGCCGGCGATCCGGCCCTCGGTGTAGCCGTCGACCATGGGACCGTCCTTGGCGGGATCATACATCAGGAAACTCGTGTAGCCTTGGGTGTCGATCCGATAACCCTTTCGCGTGGCCGAAGACCTCAGGTTGGCCAGGAGGGTCTTGCCGTAGTCGGCGAGCTCGGGATTCTCCTTCTCCAGCCTCTTGATCGTCTGAAGGATGGCGAGCTCCTCGACATCCTTCGGCCGCGCCTCCCCGTCGGAAAAGACATGGTCCGTCTTGCCGGTCAGATCCGATTCGAAAATGAAACGGGTATTGGAATAGTAATAGGACAAGGCCTTCTGGAAGACCGCCTCCTTACGGACCTCCAGCGACTTGTAACGCTGGAGTTCCTCCAAGGCCGCCACCCCTTCCTCGTACATTTTGCGGTCGCCATGAAGGGCGCCGGACGCGATCTTCACGCGGGCCTGGGCGATCTCGTCCCTGACGTCCGCCCGCCGGATCCCGGCGCCGAGGGCTTGATTCAGTCCTCCCGCGAGGTCCTGAACGACGGCCGCGGCGTCGGTTTCGGAGAAAGGCCCCTTCTGGATCCGCAGGCGGGCCGTTTGAATCTGCGACTTGACCCACATCGCGGGGACATCCGGGTCCTTCAACAGGTCGGCCTCCAGCTTGTCGAGGGCGGCGGTCACCGATGTCGCGTCAGCCCCCCCCAGATAGACGCTTTTGAGAACGGGCTTGAACGCGGCCGTCAGATCCGTCTTGGCGGGATCCTGCTTCTCGAGAACCTCGAGCATTTCGAGGGAAACCATGGCCTCTTCGTACAGGGCGAGCCGGGCCTCGGTCTCCGAGAAATCGCCCGTGATCGGTTGCGTCTCGGAGAGGACCACGAGCGCGTCGTAGCGGGTCTGGAGGGTCGCGGGCAGCGAGGCCCGATCCTTCTGTAACTCGTCGATCCGGCCGCGGAACGTCGCCCAGAGCTGCCGGTCGGGATTGGCCCTGGACACCTTGGACAGGCCGCCGTTTGCGTTGACGCGGTACTCGTTCCAGCAACGACCGGATCCGGTGGTGAAGGAGGCGTAGGCCGCCTCGTAATCGCCCCGTTTCCAGGCCGCCTCCGCCGCAGCGATCCAGGCCTGCGGGTCGTTCAAGGAGAGAATCACCTGCTGGCGTTCGGCGTCCTTGATGTACGCCGTTCCGCCCGATCGGGCCCGCATGAGGTCGTCGATGAGGAGCAGGTTATTGTCCTTCCGGGCCCACTCGCAGATCTTCAAGTCCCAGGCGATCTCCTCGGAGGTGGCATCCCGCTTGTGCTCCCGACCGCGCCGTTCCATGGCGAAATCGACCGCCGCGCGGAAATCCCCGCGTTGGGCGTGCTCTTCGGCCAGGGCCGTCAGGACATCGTCGTCCCTGATCCCCGCCTCATAGGCGGCCTTCAGGCGTTCGAAGCCACGGTCGGCCACATCGGTCCTTCCGCTCCGCCGTCCCCTCCGCGCCTCGAGGACGCCCAGCTTCGCCAGCGCGGTCCGGTTGTTCGGGTCCATCTTGGAGGCGAGGTCATAGAGCTCCGCCGCCTTCTGGTCCTGGCCCTTGAGCTCGTATTCCCGGCCGCGGATCTGGACGAACAGGGAGACGGCCTGGTTGGTGGTGACGCCGTGGTGGTGCTCAATCACCGCGCGCATCATGTTGGACCGGAAGGCCTCCCTCTGCTCGTCCTCCTGGAAGGTCTGATAGGTCTGGTGGATGACGAAGTCGTCGACCAGGGCGATCTGGTCTTCCAGGGGGAGGAGACCGAATTCGGTGGTCCTCAAGGCGCGGTCCGCCAACTCATAGGCCCTGGTGGAATAAATGTAGCCTGCGTTTTTCCGCCGGATCGCTTCCGCGAGATTCTCCAGGGAGCCGTCCCGATCGGCCGGGCCGGCGAGCTTATCGATCCAGCCGAGCTTGGTGTTCACCTCGACGTCGAAACCGCCCTGTCCGCCGCCCAACTGGAGCCAGGAGAGGTCGAAGCCGGGATCGATCTTGGCGAAGGGGCTGGTCCGCTGGCCGCGGGCGGCGGCGTTGAATTTTCCGAGGTAGACCGGTGAGAAGGCGACGGCGAAGACTTCCTCGGTCTCGAGGACGCCGTTGGCCTGGGCCACACCGGCGCAACCCGGGTTCTCCCCGATCTGGTCCGGGAGGGCCCCGTCGATCTGGGCCTTGCGCACGCCCTGGCGGGTCAACCAGTCGGTCGCCCAATGGGTGGCGTCGTTGGAGAAGACTCCGGCCTTGAACGCGGGGCTTTGGGCCATGAGTGGGGCAAATTGCAACGCGGATGCCAGGACCGGCCACAAGAATGGGGCGTAACCTATTGAAATGAATTGTCTTTAGAAGACGCCCCGCCGTCCCCTAGGAACCCCATCCCTCGATCTGTTGCGACTGGGAAACATTAGGGATTTCGCCGGGCGGCTAATGTTTCGAAACTTTTCCCCCGTCCGGCGGATAACTCTTCCAGGAGTTTTTTCCGTGATCTTCGAACGCTGGCTCATCGCCGCCGACCGATTGGGGCCCCTTTGGAGCCGCTTCGCCACCTATTCGCTGGACGACGTCTCCCGCGTCCTGACCCTCTGCGGTGAAGGGGGCCTGGCCGACCAACTCGCCTTTGATGGTCCGCGGGTCCTGACCGGCCTCGACATGGAGCGCCGCTCCGAGATCGCCGCCAAGGTGGAGCCCACGCTGCGTCCGAGCCTGAAGCATCTCTTGCAGGGCGAGGCCGTCGCCATGGAGCGGCGGATCGGCACGGAGGTCCCTCTCCGGATTGTCGTCTTCGGCCGCGCCCTGGCGGGTCCGACCGTGGACACGATCATGTCCCGCGAATTTCCCCACCAGCGGGGCACCGCCGTATCGCTCGACCGCCCGCCTCCCCGGGCCCTGGCCTATTTCGAAGAATGGCGCCATCAGCTCCTTTGGCCCGAGCCGGCGAGGACCGTCGAGGTCTCCAAACCCCGGGTCCAAAAGGTCACGCGCGTCGCCTTCGGGCGCCCGCGCGAATCCGTTCCCGGCGAGCTCTGGGACCTGCGCCGTTTGGCCCGGCTGAACCCATGCCGTCATTACTACTCCAGCTTCGCCGCCAGGTCCTACGTCGCGCTTGAACCCGCCGAACTCCTCCCCTACGGCGCCCTGACCCTCGCGGGCGCCGCCGGCGACGACCGGAACGTCGACCTCGCCGTGGATGTCCTCTTCGCGTCCGGGGTCCGGACGATCGTCGGGTCCGTACCGGTCGCGTTCTTCCTCTCGGGGTCGGAGAGCGGTTTCGGGGAAACGGACGCGGGCGAGAACCGGGCACGCCTCTTTTTGGGGAACCCCCGGGAGAGTTATGGCCGGATCGACTTCGAGCCTCGCGACCAGTCCGTTGAACTTTCACTCCACCGGACCCGCGACCAATCGTCCATCGCCCGGATCCGTCTGGAGCTCGACAAGCACCGCCGGATATTCAGGCGATTGGAGCGGCACCGGGAGGAGATCACGCAGGACCTGGCAACGGAAATCGCCCAGGACCTCACCGGGACCGGCCGGAGGGAGCGCGCCCGGACGCGGGCGCGTCTCACCGTGGACCTGGTCCTCCCGATGGCGGTCCGCTATCTGGAGTGGCGGGAACGCGTCCCGGAGGCCCCTATCTTGAATCGGGAGGAATTGTTGGCCTCCTTGGAAGGGGCGATGGTGCAAGACATCCCGGAGATCTTCAAGGACTTGGGCGATGGAACGTCCGCGGATCTCGCCCGGCGCGACATTTATCGTCTCTTCGAAAGATTCCTCTCCGTCTGGAACTATAGGGATCCCACGCTCTAGGACGCTAAACGAACGGGCTTCTCGGCAGGGACTTCGGGGTCGGCTGGGGTTGGGGCTGAGACGGGGGCCTCTTCTCGGCCTCCGCGCGCACGCGCCCCTTCTCCCTCTCCTCTCTCAGCTTATAGACGAAGGTCAGAATCTCGGCGACCGCCACGTAGAGCTGTTCGGGGATCTCGTCGTCGATCTCCAACTCCAAGAGGGACCAAGCGAGCGGGACGTTCCGGATGATCGGCACGTCATACTGCTTCGCCAAGTCCTTGATGTATTCCGCGTAAAGGCGCTGGCCCTTGGCCACCACCTGCGGGGCCACCATGTTGGCCTTGTCGTATTGGATGGCGATCGCGATGTGGGTCGGATTGGTCACCACGGCGTCCGCGTTCTTCACCTTGGCGGGCGTTCCGCCGCCCATCGCCATCTCCATGTGCAATTGGCGCCTCGCGCCCTTGATCATCGGATCGCCTTCGTCCTCCTTGTACTCGCGCTTGACCTCCTCCTTGGTCATCTTGAGGTTCTTGATGTACTCCTTGCGCTGCAGGACGATGTCGATGCAGGCGACGAGCAGGAAGACGATCAGGAAGCGGATAAAGAACTTGGTGAGGATCATGCCGCCGAGCGTGGAGGTGCCCTCGATGGGGGCGGTGACGGTCATCAGGAACGGCTCGAGCATGCCCTTCAAGACCGAATACGCGATCATGAAGATGACGGCCAGCTTGAAGATGTTCTTGACCAGCTCGAAGAACATCTTGGGCTTGAACATGTTCTTGAGGTTTTCGATCGCGTTCAGCTTCTTCATCTGGGGCTTCAAGGGCTCCATCGAGAACACGGACCCGACCTGAAGGTAACCGACGACCGCCGCCATGAGCATCGCGATGACGACGATCGGTCCCGTGGTCTTGATCAAGGCTAAGAACGAGAGCTTGCCGAGGCGGAAGATTTCGCCCGAATCGAGCGTCTGGCTCCCGACGGTCCGGAAGGTCTCCTCCATGAGCTTGGAGAGTTCCGAATAAATGTAGTTGTGCGTGAAGGCGATGCCGACGAACACCCCGATGAAGACCGCCACCGCCTCGAAGTCCTTGCTCTTGAAGACCTGGCCCTTCTTGCGGGCCTCGCGGAGGCGCTTGGGGGTGGGCTGTTCGGTTTTTTCCTGGGACGAATCGGGCATGGTTTATTATCGGCTCCCGCCGGACCTCGAGTCTACAATATCATAAGCCTTTGAAATCCGGCAACTTTTTGATACCCTTCCTCCATCGTGTCTCCCGAAACCGCATCCGCCGAGGACTCTCCGTCCGGCTCCTTCGGGCAGTACCAGCTCTTGGAAAAGATCGCCCAAGGGGGGATGGCTGAGATCTTCAGGGGCCGGGCGCTGGACGCCCAGGGCCTCGAGCGTCCCGTCGTCATCAAGCGCATCCTTCCCCACATCGCCGCGAGCCCGGAGTTCGTGGAGATGCTGGTCGACGAGGCGAAGATCGCCGTCATGCTCTCGCACGGCAACATCGCGCAGATCTACGACCTGGGGAAGGTCGCCGACGACTACTTCATCGTCATGGAGTACGTGGAGGGAAAAACCCTCTCCCAGATCATGAAGAGGCTAAAAACGCAGGGCAAGCTGATGCCGGTGGCCTACGCCGCCTACGTTTGCCGGGAGATCGCCTCCGCCCTCGACTACATGCACCGGAAGACGGACGACGAGGGCAACCTCCTCCATATCGTCCATCGCGACATCAGTCCGCAGAACGCCATCCTCTCCACCGCGGGCACCATCAAGATCATCGACTTCGGCATCGCCAAGGCCAAGACGAAGGTCTCGACCACGGATTCGGGCGTCCTCAAGGGGAAGTTCGCGTACATGTCGCCCGAGCACGCCGAAGGCTTGAAGCTCGACCACAGAACGGACATCTTCTCCCTGGGCGTCATCCTCTTCGAGCTCCTGACGGGCACGCGCCTTTTCAAGGGCAAGACGAACATGGAGACGGTCAAGCGCGTCAAGAAGGCGAAAGTGCCGGCTCCGTCCGGCATCCGTTCCGCGATCCCCAAATCGCTCGACCGGATCGTCCTCAAGGCCCTCCAAAAGGACAGGAACAAGCGTTACCAGTCGGCGCACGATCTCCTTCAAGACCTGACGAAATTCCTCGTCGTCCATTTTCCCGATTTCTCGCCGCGCGAGCTGGTCTCCTACCTGCCGTCTCTCTTTCCAGAGATCTCCCCTCCCGAAAAACCGACCCGGGAGAACACGCCGCTGGTGCCCCACGAGGCCGAGGGCCTCCGGCTCAAACCGCCGGGCGGCGATTGGTCGTCCAAGGAGGATACCGTCGGCGCGGACAGCGAGGTCATCCGCCAAAAGCACCGGGAGGCCGAGGTCTTCGAGGTGGAGGGCACGCAGCGAACCGACTCGTCCTCGATCGGACTCTCCGACGTCCCGGTGCGGATCCGCCGCCCGATCGTCCGTCCGCTTTGGATCGGTCTCGGCTTGGGCTCCGCGCTCCTCATCCTCCTCGCCGCTTGGGCCGGCGTGCGCTACGCGCCGATCCTCAGGGAGCGGGTCTTCGGTCCCAAGACCGACCGCTCGATGCTCGAAAAGATCGCCAAGAAGAACGCGTTTCTCAAAGGGCGTCAGGAGGCGGCCAAAAAGCCGGAACCGGTCCCGGCAAAACCCGTAGCCCCCGCGGCACCCTTGGCCCCCGCACCTCCCGTGCCTCCCAAGTCGAAGACCCTTCCACCGCCGCCGCCTCAGATCCCGGTATCCGCCGGTTTGTCTTCGATCGCCGTCGACTCCTCGCCGCAGGGCGCGCGGATCTTCTTGAACGACATCGACACGGGCCGGGTCACGCCGTACGTTTTCGACGAGCTCAAGCCGGGGACAAAGAAGATCGGCCTCACCCTGGACCGTCACCGCTTCTGGGAGGGCGACGTCTCCGTCGCCGCCGGTCAAAAGGCGCAGGTCAAACCCACGCTCGCCCTCAACGTCGGCTCTCTCGAGATCAATTCCCTCCCGCCCGGCGCGGAGGCGACCGTCAACGGGAAACCCGTGGGCCGGACGCCCCTCGCCCTCCCCGATCTGTCCCCCGATTCGCTCCACGAGATCGTCCTGACCCTGGACGGCTATGAAATATGGAGGGGATCGGCCAAGATTTTCGGCGGCAAGAGCGAGGTACTCAACGTCCCGCTCAAGAAGAAGCTCCCGGACGAACCTTTACCGGAATAACGACTTCGGATATACTTTCATCCAATGCAACCGGATGCCCCCGCCCCCGAGGAAACGGAACCCAATCCCGAAAAGACCATCATCACGTCGATCGACGGGGACAAGGAGAAGGACAAGCACTTCTACATCATCTTCCTGTCCGGCCCCCTCATGGGCAAGATGCACCTACTGGAGGAAGGGACGATCGTCCTGGGCCGCGTGGGCGAGGTCGACATCCCCATCAACGACCTGGGGATCAGCCGCAAGCACTGCGAGATCCTCTTTCACAAGGGCCAGGCGGTCCTCAAGGACCTGGGCAGCACCAACGGGACGTTTCTGAACGGAAAGCGCGTCACGGAGGCCGAGCTCCGCGAGGGCGACAAGATCCAGATCTCCTCGTCCACCATCCTCAAGTTCGACCAGCAGGACAAGATCGAGAACATCTTCCATAAAGAGCTGTACAAGATGGCGGTCGTCGACGCCCTGACCGGGGCCTACAACAAAAGGTACTTCGAGGAGCGCATCCAAGAAGAGTTCAGCTACTGTTTTAGGAACAAGGTCCCCCTCTCGCTCGTCATGTTCGACATCGACCACTTCAAGAACGTCAACGACACCCACGGCCACCCCGCCGGCGACTTCGTCCTGGCGCGGATCGCGGCCCTTACGAAGACGATCATCCGGAACGAGGACGTGCTCGCCCGATACGGAGGTGAGGAGTTCGTGGTGATCCTCAAGGCGACCGACGCCGAGGGGGCCTTCACGCTGGCCGAGCGCCTGCGCCGGTTGATCGAAGAGAGCGATTTTGACTTTGAGGAAAAGAAGATCAGGATCACCATCAGCATCGGCGTCGCCTCCCTCGTGGGCCAGAACTTCGCCAACTGGGAAACGATGCTGAAGCTGGCCGATTCCCTCCTTTATAAGTCCAAGAACGGCGGGCGGAACCGCGTGAGTGCAAGTTAGTTTGACAGTCCGATCCCTCCAAAGTTAAAGCCTCTCGTCATGCCCGCCCAACTCATCGACGGCAAGAAACTCGCCGAAACCATGCAGGCGCAGATCGCCCAGGAGGCCGCCCGCCTGCGGCGGGAGCGCGGGTTCGTGCCGGGACTGGCCGTCGTCTTGGTCGGCGACAACGAGGCCTCGAAGGTGTACGTGCGCAACAAGGAGACGGCCTGCCAAAAGGCGGGCATGTACGCCGAACAGATCAACCTCCCCGCTTCGATCCCCCAAGACGAGCTCCTGACGCTGATCGGCCGGTTGAATCGCGATGCGAAGATACACGGCATCCTGGTCCAGCTTCCCTTGCCCAAGCAGATCGACACCCAAAAGGTCCTGGAGGCGATCGCGCCGGAAAAGGACGCCGACGGCTTTCATCCCGTCAACATGGGGAACCTCCTGATCGGCAGGCACAGCGTCGTCCCCTGCACGCCCCTGGGCTGCATGAAGATGCTGGAGTCGATCGGCGCGGACGTGGCCGGCAAGGACGCCATCGTCGTCGGGCGTTCGAACATTGTCGGAAAACCCGTCGCGATCCTTCTCATGCAGAGGCACGCGACCGTCACCATCGCCCATTCCAAGACGAAAGAACTGCCGGAGAAGGTCCGCCGCGCCGACATCGTCGTGGCGGCGATCGGCCAGGCCAATTTCATCAAGGGCGACTGGATCAAGGAGGGCGCCATCGTCCTCGACGTCGGCATGAACCGAGGCCCCGACGGCAAGCTCTGCGGGGACGTCGAGTTCGCCAAGGCCCGCGAACGCGCGGCCTGGATCACGCCCGTCCCGGGCGGCGTCGGTCCCATGACCATCACCATGCTGCTCTGGAATACCTTGCAGGCTGCCAAGGAAGCGGCGAAGCCGTGAGGTTCTCCGACTTCTACGGCAGCGGCCGGTTCAAGTATTCCTTCGAGGTCTTTCCTCCCAAGGACGAGACCGGCGTCGTGAATCTGATCGCGGCCCTGAAGAAGCTCGCCGTCTTCGACCCCGCCTTCGTGTCCGTCACCTACGGGGCCATGGGCACGACGCGAGATCTCACGCGGGACCTGGCCCTTCGGGTCCGGCACGAGACGGGGCTCGTCACCGCCTTTCATTTCACCTGCGTGGGCGCCGACCGCGAGTCCGTCCGCGCCTACGTCCACCGCCTCAAGCAGGAAGGCATCGACCTGGTGGTCGCCCTCCGCGGAGACGCCCCGCAAGGCGGCGAGCGGCCCGCGAGCGATTTCTTGTACGCGAACGAGCTCGTCTCTTATTTGAAGGAGATCGACGGATTCAGCATCGCGGTCGCGGGCTATCCCGAGGGCCACGTCGAGGCCCCGGACAAGGAAACCGACCTTCGGAACCTCAAGAGGAAGGTCGAGGCCGGCGCGGACGTCGTCCTGACCCAGCTCTTCTTCGACAACCGCGATTATTTCGACTTCGTGAACCGCGCCCGGAAGATCGGGATCGCCGTCCCCATCGTCCCGGGCATCATGCCGATCCTGAACTTGAAGCAGATCGAGAAGATCACGAAGATGTGCGGGGCCTCGCTGCCCCCATCCCTTCGCGACAAGCTCCAGAGATCAGGAGGCGATCCGGAGGCGATGCGGCGAGTGGGAGTGGAACACGCGATCGCCCAATGCCGGGAACTGAAGGCCCGAGGCGTTCCCGGAATCCATTTCTATGCCCTGAACAAGGCGGAAAGCGTCACCGAGGTGATCCGCTCCCTATGAAAACGACCCCCTTGAACGCCGTCCACCGAAAGCTCGGCGCGCGCATGGTCGACTTCGCCGGATGGGACATGCCCGTGCAGTACGCGGGCGTCCGGGAAGAGCACATGGCCGTGCGGACGAGGTGCGGGATCTTCGACGTGAGCCACATGGGCGAGATCGAAATCTCGGGCGCCGGCGCGCTCGCCTTCGTTCAAAAGGTCACCTGCAACGACGCTTCACATCTCAAGCCCGGACAATCCCAATACTCGGCGTTCCTGACGGAACGCGGAACGTTCGTCGACGACGTGATCGTCAACCGTCTCGCGGATGACCGGTTTCTTATCTGCGTGAACGCCTCCAATGCCGACAAGGATTTTGAGTGGACGCTCCGGCAGGCGAGGACGTCGGCGAGCGTCAAGAACGTCGGCGATCAATGGGCACTGATCGCGGCGCAGGGGCCGGAGGCGGCGAGCGTCATGGCAAAGGCCTTTCGCGACGTCCTCCTCCCCCAGCGCGCCTTCACCTTCCTGGAATCCCGGATCGCCGGCATGCCCGTCCTGATCTCCCGCACAGGCTACACCGGCGAGGACGGTTTTGAGATCTATGCGCCTTGGAACCATGCCGAGAAAATCTGGACGCCTCTGGCCGAGGCCGGCGCCGTCCCCTGCGGCCTGGGCGCGCGCGATACGCTGCGCCTGGAAGCCGCCCTCCCCCTCTACGGCCACGAGATCGACGATCAAACGACGCCTTACGAGGCGGGACTCGGCTGGATTGTCAAAATGGAGAAAGGCGATTTTATCGGACGCGATACGTTGAGCTCCACGCCCGTCCGCAAGAGACTCGTCGGCATCGAGATGCGGGAACCGGGCATCGCTCGGCAAGGAAATGACATTTATCACGGTGGAAACAAGATCGGGATTGTGACGAGCGGGACCAAAGCCCCCTTTCTGGACCGCGCCATCGCCACGGGCTTCGTCCCGCCCGATTTTGCAGCTCCCGGCACCAAGTTAGGGATTGACATTCATAATAAGACGAGGCACGCAGAAGTCGTCTCGATGCCGTTTTTTAAGAGAAAAAAATGAATTTTCCCGAAGATCTCAAATACTCCAAAGAGCACGAGTGGGTCCGGGTCAGCGGCAACATCGCCACCATCGGCGTCAGCGATTTCGCGCAGGACCAATTGGGCGAAGTCGTCTTCGTTGAGCTTCCGGACGAAGGCGAGGAGTTTGAAAAGGACGACGCCTTCGGCGTCATCGAATCCGTCAAGTCGGTCAACGACATCTACGCCCCGCTGTCCGGAAAGATCGTCGAAGTGAACGACCCCGTCGTCGACAGCCCCGAGATCGTGAATGAAGACCCGTACGTCGAAGGTTGGCTCGTGAAGATCGAGATCTCGGACCCCAAGGAACTGGGCGAGCTCATGTCCGCGAAGGATTACGAAGCTTATATCAAGGAAGAGTCGGAATAGGTTCCCCCGTAGGGGCGAACCTCGTGTTCGCCCTTACACGGTCCATGCGCTACCTCCCCCACACCGACCAAGAAATCCGGGAAATGCTGAAGACGATCGGCGTCGCTGACGTCAACGGCCTTTTCTCCTCGGTCCCCGATTCCCTTGTTTTCAAGCGGCCTCTCGACATCCCGCCCGCCCTGTCCGAGATCCACCTCAGGAACCATCTGCGCGACCTGAGCCGGAGGAACGCCCACGGCGAGGAGTGGAGCCTGTTTTTGGGCGGCGGTTGCTACTCGCATTACATCCCGAGTTCGGTCTCCTATCTGATTTCTCGCGGCGAGTTTCTTACGGCCTATACGCCCTACCAGCCGGAGGTCTCCCAGGGAACCCTGCAGGCCATATTCGAGTACCAGACGATGATGGCGGAGATCCTGGGATTGGAGGTCGCCAACGCGTCGCAGTACGACGGCTCGACGGCCTCCGCGGAGGCGATCCGCTTGGCCGTCGCCGTCAAGAAGCGGCGGAAGGCCCTCGTAGCGCGCAGCCTGCATCCGGAATACCGCCAGGTCATCCTGACCTACCTGAAGAACGAAGGCGTCTCCGTCGAGGAGATCCCTTTCACGCCCGAAGGCGCGTTGGATCGCCCCGCGCTGAAAAAGGCCCTCGACCGCGAGACCGCCTGCGTCGTCGCCGGCTACCCGAATTTCTTCGGCGTCGTCGAGGACCTCTCGGACGTCGCCGAAGCGGCCCACGCGGCGGGCGCTTTGCTCATCACCTCCACGCCGGAACCTTTGGCGCTCGGAATCTTCCGGTCTCCCGGCGAGATGGGGGCCGACATCGCCGTCGCCGAGGGCCAGTCCTTCGGCAACGCCATGTCCTTCGGCGGACCCGGACTGGGCGTCTTCGCCTGCCGGAAGGAGTACGTCCGTTCGATGCCCGGGCGGCTCGTGGGCGAGACGGTGGACGCGGAAGGCCAACGCGGTTTCGTGCTCACGCTCGCCACGCGCGAGCAACACATCCGGCGCGAGAAGGCCACGTCCAACATCTGCACCAACGTCGCCCTCTGCGCGCTCGCCGCAACCATCACGCTGGCGCTCTGGGGCAAGCAGGGCTTCAAAGAGCTGGCCCGGATGAATTTCGACCGTTCCCAAGACTTGAAGGAACGGCTGGCCGCGCTCCCCGGTCTGCGAATCGCCTTCTCGGGCACGACGTTCAACGAGTTCGTCGTTCTTCCCCGTCAGAAGCCGACCGATGTGGTGGCCAAGCTCGTCGACGACAAGATCCTGGCCGGCATCCCGCTCTGGCGCTGGTACCCCGAGCTCGCCGAGGGGTTCTTGGTCTGCGCGACCGAAATGAACACGGACGAGCAGATCGACCGCTTCGTCGCGGCCTTGCGGAGGCTGCCGTGAGCACGGGCGGGCGGGGTTTTCAATTCCAGGAACCGCTGCTCTTCGAGATCTCGCGCGAGGGAAGACAGGGCTTCTCGCTGCCCTCCTCAACCAAACCCCGCCGTGAACCACCCGAAGCCTTGCGGCGTCTGAACGACCCGCGTCTTCCGGAGCTCTCCGAACCCGACGTCGTCCGCCATTTCACGCGGCTCTCCCAGTGGAACTTCTCGATCGACACCAATTTTTACCCCCTGGGCTCCTGCACGATGAAGCACAATCCGAGGGTCAACGAGGAGGTCGCGCGTTACACCGGCTTCGCGCACGTACACCCCTACCAGCCCGACGAGACGGTGCAGGGGTGTCTCGCCCTCATGCACGCCCTGGAACGCTACCTGGCGGAGATCTCCGGCATGGACGCGGTCACCTTGCAGCCCGCGGCCGGGGCCCACGGCGAGCTGACGGGCATCCTGCTGATCCGGGCCTTCCAGACGGCCACGGGAAATCCCCGCAGGAAGATCCTGATCCCCGATTCCGCGCACGGCACGAACCCGGCGACGGCGTCGATGGTCGGCTACGAGGCGGTTCCCGTCAAGACCGGCCGCGAGGGGCGGACGCTCGCCTCCGTCATCGCCCAGGAGATGAACGAGGACGTGGCGGGTCTGATGATCACGAACCCGAACACGCTCGGCCTCTACGAAACCGAGATCCGCGACATCTGCGACATCGTCCATTCCAAGGGGGGACTCGTCTACGGCGACGGCGCGAACATGAACGCCCTCCTCTCCAAGGCGCGGCCCGGGGACGCCGGCATCGACGTCCTCCACATCAACCTGCACAAGACGTTCACGACGCCCCACGGCGGCGGCGGCCCCGGTGCGGGCCCGGTTGCCGTCAAGAAGACCCTGGAGCCCTACCTGCCCGTCCCCCGCGTCGTCCAAAAGGAGAACGGGTTCGCGGTCGAGCACAACCGCCCGCAGTCCGTTGGCCGCGTGAAGTCGTTCTTCGGCAACTTCGGCATGCTCGTACGCGCCTACACCTACATCCGGGAGATGGGTCCCGAGGGTTTGAAGCGGGTCACGGAGCTCGCGGTGCTGAACGCGAACTACGTCCGCGCGCGACTGAAAGACAGCTACCACCTGCCCTTCGAGACCGGCCAGATGCACGAAGTGGTCTTTTCCGACAAGTTCCAGAAGGAGAACGGAGTCACGACCATCGACGTGGCCAAGCGCCTCATGGATTACGGCTTCGCGCCGCCGACCATTTACTTTCCGCTGGTGGTCTTCGGCGCGATCATGATCGAGCCGACGGAGACGGAGTCCAAGGAGACGCTGGACCGTTTCTGCGACGCGATGATCGCGATCGCGGAGGAAGCCAAGAAAGACCCCGAACTCCTAAGGAAAGCCCCGTACCAGACCAAGCTCCGCCGCCTCGACGAGGCGAAGGCGGCCCGCGAGCTCAAGCTGCGTTTCGATTTCACAAATAAACGGTAAACGTCCACGCCATCCGGAGGGCGTCCGGGGCGTTCAGGAGCTCCGCGGGAGGCTTGGCGAAGGGCGCGGAGTCGCGGATGGTCCGCAGGGCCTCCTGGTCGTACGCCTGCAGTCCGGAGGATCGCAGGATCATGAGATCCGCAAGCTTCCCCGATTTGTCGACGGTGACCCCGAGCACGACCTCTACCTGGCCCTTTTGGATCTGCAGGAACGACTGGCGGATCGACGGGATGGGATTGAACGTCGTGCGGAAGACTTTCTTCATGCGGACGAAGTAACCGATCTTCGGATACTTGAGGACGTTCAGGTAGGTCTTATCCCCCACCTTGTAGTTCGGGAAAAAATCCTCCGACAGGCCTTCGAAGAGATCCTCGCCGTTGGAACCCGACGCCGAATCCGGCGCCGACTCCTTGGGGGATGACGGCTTTGGGATCGCCGCGATCGTGTACCCCTCTTTTCCGGGCCCCGCCATCTTGGGCGCCTTGGCCTTCTCGGGATTTTTTTCCAGTTTTTCGGTCGCCTCCTTGTGAGAGACCTTCTTGCCGGCGGCGTGGGCGGAGGGTCCCGAGTCGGTCGATACCGTCTCCTGAGCGACCTTCGAGTCGTAAAGGCCCAGGAACTTGGCATCGTCGGGCCTTTCTTCCTTCTCCGGCGGGGAGATGTCCGCGATCTGATACGGCCGGTCCTCGACAAGGATCACCTCCACCGGCTTTTCAGCGACGGGTTCGGACGTTCCAGGCGGCAGAATGAGGGAAAAGTAAGCCGCCATCCCCAGGAGAAAGAAGTGCAGGAGGATCGAGACGAGAACGGCAAAAATGATCCGGTCGCTACGCTTCATGCGCGGTTTCTCAAGAACGATATCCCCAAGACGGCCCCGAAAAAGATGGACCCGTAAAGCGCGTAGTTTGAGTCGTCCACGAACCCCGCCTGCCTCCAGTGGACCGACAGGAACAGGCCCGCAACCCCCAGGCCCGCATACAGGATCTGATGCCCCAGGACGTAAAGCCGCCGCGTATGATCCTCCTGCCCCTTGATCTGGAGCTTCAGCGTCCCGTCGTTGAGGCGGCGGAGCGTCTTTTGGATCTCACCCGGAAGCTGGATATAGGATAGCAGAAGCTGCTTGGAGATGGCGATCGCGACCTCGCTCAGGGTCTTGTCCTTGAGGACGAACTTTTCGACGTAGGGCAACACGATCTCGATGGGATTGAGCTTGGGGTCCAGGATCGCGCACAGCCCCATGATCAGAATCAGGGTGCGCTCCAGGAGGATCCAGTCCTTGGGGACGTGAAAGGACGTCATCAGGTCGCGGAAGCTGATCTTGATCTTGCGCAGTTCCAGAAGGTCTTCCAGGTGGCTGAGCTGCGAGAGGTCGAGCTGACGGAAGTTCTCGATCTTGATGTTCGAAAGCTTTTCGTAAAAATAATCGACCAGGTGCTCGAACGGCTCGAAGCTGTCCGGCCGCGCGATGAAACCCATCTCCCGCATGGCGTTGGCGAGAACGCGCGTGTCCCGCTTGATGACTCCCTCCGCGAAGAGCGTGATCCCGTGGCGCATGCGGTCGGAGATCCGCGCCGTCGCCCCAAAATCGACGAGGACGATCTTGAAACCCCCTTCCGCCGCTTGGACGAGCAAGTTCCCGGGGTGAGGGTCGGCGTGATAGATCCCGTCGATGAAGATCTGCTTGCAGTAGGCGTGGATGATCCGGCGCGCGACGACGCCCGCGTCGATACCCTGCTTTTTCAACTCGTCGACGGCGGAGATCTTCGCCCCCTCCATGAAGCGCAGCGTGAGGATCTTGGCGCTCGACCGGTCCCAGAACACGTCCGGGAAGAGAAAGTCCTTCTCGCCTTCAAAATTCTTCTTGAGCAGCTCGAGGTTCTTGCCCTCGTAGGAGTAATCGAGCTCCCGCAGGATCACCTCCGCGATCTCCCCGTAAACGTTCTTGAGGCCGTACGCGGGAAAGAAGAGGTGCAGAAGCCAGAAGATACGCCGGAGCGTCTTGAGGTCGCTCCGGACGACCTCGTCGATCTCCGGATACTGCACCTTCACCGCCACCTTGGTGCCGTCCTGCAGGTAGGCGACGTGCACCTGGCCGAGCGAGGCCGAGGCGATGGGCGTCTCCTCGAAACGGGCGTAGAGCTCCCGCGGGGATTTTTGAAACTCCTCCTGAAATCTCTTTTCGATCGCCTCGTACGGATGCGGCGGCACGGAATCTTGGAGCCCCTCCAACCCCTGCGTCAGGTCCTCCGGCAGAAAATTGCTCATGATGGAGAGCATCTGACCCACCTTGATGAAGAGCCCCTTGAGCTCCAGGATCGTCCGCTCGATCCGGCGGGCGTTCCTCCGGTGGACGGCCGGCGCCCGCTCCCGGGCCCATCCTTCGCCGAGGATCTTTTTTTGAAAGCCGAGCAACAGATAGGAACAGAGAACGGTGAAGACGCTCCGGTAGGCCTTGAGAAAGCGAAGTTTGCGCGACATTTCCGCTAGTTAGCCACAAAAAGCCTTGTCCGTCAAAAGCTTACGGGTCTTGAGGGGTTTACCCAGCTGGTACTCCACGAATTGGGCGAGAATGGCGGGCCAAGCCGCCCTGGAGAGCGGTTCGAACGGGGTCCCCAACGGAAGGCAGCCGGCGCAATAGACCCCGCCCTCCCGGAAGACGAAGAAAAAGCGCCCCTCTTTCGTCCTCGGGCGTCCGCAGGAAAGGCATGCCCGGAGGTTGGGGGCGTAGCCGCTCGCTTCCAGGATCCGGAATTCAAACCGCGCGACCGTCGCCGCCGCGCCGTCCGGGGTCGCTCGGTCCAGGTCGGCCAGGCATCCGGCGAGGAGATCGAAGACGCGGGCATCCGGGCTCCTTTCCGGAACGAGCTGGCGGACGAGCTCGATCGCGTGAAAGGCGGCCATCAGGAGGGGGAGGTGCGCGTCCAGCCGGAGCCAGGGCTTCACGAGCGCCGCTTCTTCCAGGGAGACCCACCCTCCCGCATCGCGCCCGCGGACCCGGACCCAGTTCATGGATTCCAAGACCGTTCCGAATCGCTTGTGGCTCTTGCGCCCATGCCGCGCGATGCCGTGGAGACGCCCCAGGGCGGGTGTGAGAAAGTCGACCCAAAGATCGTTCTCACCCGACGTCTTGGAACGCAAGACCAGGGCCTCGGACTCCATCTCCCGCCCCCGGCGGTTCAAAAAACTCATGGGAGCGAGACTATCTTTTTACGAGAAAGACCGCCAGCGCGATCGAGGCGGTGACTGCAACGGCCGCGACAAGACCGAACCAGGGGAACCCGCCTTTCGAGGGCTCGCTCTCGACCGGCACGGGCGCCGGCGGCCTGTCGGTGGCCGCCTGGCCTTCGTACTTCATGAGGACGTCCCGCGGGTCCAGGCCGATCGAGCCGGCATAGGACTTGAGAAAGCTCTTGATGTAGACGGGCTGAAGCGGGGGGCGGAGATCGTCCCCTTCAATCTTCTTCAGGACGCCGGAGTTGATCCGCGTCATGCTGGCCAACCGGTCGATCGTGATGCCGCGGAACTCGCGCTCCCGTTTCAGGAATTGTCCGAGGGTTTCCATTTAGATGCGGATCTCCTCAAAGTGCGCCAAGCGCTTGAACTCCTCCAGGCGCCGGTTGATCTCCGGGAGGGTGAGCGTCTCGAGCCTGCGGCAGCTGAAGTCCTCCACGTTGAACGAGGCCATCGCGCTCCCCATGATGACGCCCTGCCGGAGCGTTCCGGCGGAAAGGTCCCCGCGCGAGGCGATGAAACCCAAAAAACCGCCGGCGAAACTGTCGCCCGCCCCCGTGGGATCCTTGACCGTCTCCAAGGGCAGGCCGGGCGCGGAAAAGACGTCCTCGCCGTGGAACAGGAGGGAGCCATACTCCCCTCTTTTGATCACCACGACCTTCGGGCCCAAGGAGCGGATCTTTCGGGCGGCCGCCACCAAGGAGGCCTCCTTCGTCAGCTGCCGGGCCTCGCCCTCGTTGATGATCACCAGGTCCACCCGCGCGATCACCCTCTTCAAGGCCTCGGGCTCGCCCTCGATCCAGAAATTCATCGTGTCCAGGGCGGTCAGGCGCTTCTTTCGGACCTGGTCGAGCACCCGGGACTGAAGGGCCGGATGGATGTTTCCCAAAAACACGACGTCGGCGTCTTTCCACGATTCGGGAATCTTCGGGGCGAAGTCGGCGAAGACGTTCAACTGGGTGTCCAGCGTCTTGGCCACGTTGAGGTCGAATCCGTACTCCCCCTTCCACCGGAACGTCTTTCCCTTGGCGATCTCCAGGCCCGCAAGATCCACGCCGCGATTTTTCAAGAATTCGATCCGAGCCTGAGGAAAGTCCTCGCCCACCACGCCGACCAGACGCAGTTTCGCAAGCAGGCTCGCGGCGGCCGAGAAGTGGATCGCGGAACCGCCCAAGGCCTCGGGCGCCTCGCCGAAGGGGGTTTTGACGTGATCGAAGGCGACGCTGCCGATGACGAGAATGGACATTAAAAATATTTCCCCGCGATGACTTCCAAACGCTTCTTTGCTTCCGACGGGATCATTTTCCGGTCGGTCAGGATCGCGTTCTTCATCGCCGTCCGGCATCCGCAGGAACGCTCGGCGCCGATGGCGGTGACCGACCGCCGGATGATCTTCTTGGCCGTCTCAACGTTCTTCGTCAGCGTCGCGATCACCATATCGATCGTCACGTCGTCGTGGCCCTCGTGCCAGCAATCGTAATCCGTCGAGAGGGCCAGCGTCGCGTAGCAGATCTCCGCCTCGCGCGCGAGCTTGGCTTCCTGGAGATTCGTCATGCCGATGACGTCCACGCCCCATTGACGGTAGATGCGGGATTCCGCACGCGTCGAGAACTGTGGGCCCTCCATGCACAGGTAGGTCCCCTTCTCGTGAACGGTGGCGCCGGTTTGTTTGCCCGACGCAATGAGGACCTTGCGGATTTCGGAGCAAACCGGGTCGGCGAAGGCCACGTGCGCGACGACGCCCTCCGAGAAGAAGGTGGAAACACGCCCCTTCGTCCGGTCGAAGAACTGGTCGATGACCACCATGTGGCCCGGCTCGATCTCCTTCTTCATGCTGCCGACGGCGGAGACGGCGAGGATGGCGTCCACGCCCAGCTTCTTCAGGCCCCAGATGTTGGCGCGGAAATTGAGCTCGGAAGGCGAAATGCGGTGTCCGCGGCCGTGGCGGGGAAGAAAAACGACCTTCCTCCCCTCCAACTCGCCGACGATGTAGGCGTCCGAAGGCTCACCGAAGGGGGTCTCAAGGCGCTTCTCCTCCAACACCTTCAGACCTTCCATCTCGTAGAGACCACTGCCTCCGATCACGCCGATCAGTGATGAATTCACGATGAACACCTCAAAAAATCAATTCTGAATCGCACACCGTCAGGTGTGTTGGGCCGAGATTTGTAGCGGCTTCTCATTGAAAGTCAATCGGTCCGTCGCCAACTGCCCGCAAGCCGCCAGGACGTCGAGGCCCTTCGAGTAGCGGATGTTCACCTGGAAGTGCTTGTCGGCGAGATGCTTGAAGAACGCGCGGATGTTCTCCTCGCTGGGACGCTTGAACGGCGAGCCGGGGTATTCGTTGTAGGGGATCAGGTTGATCTTGCACGGCACGCGGGCCCCGATCTTGGCGATGCGCTTGGCGTCCTCGATCGTGTCGTTCACCCCCGCCATCATCACGTATTCGAAGGTCACCTTGTGCTTGCTGCCGAACGCGTAGGTCCGGCAGGCCTCAATGACCTCCTCGAGCGAATACCGCTTCGTCACCGGCATGAGGGCGGCGCGTCCCTCCTCCGTCGTCGCGTTGAGAGAAAGCGCCAGCTTGGCCCCGGAATCCTTCCCGAACCGGACGATCTCGGGCGCCAGGCCCACGGTGGACACCGTGATCTTCCTCTGCGACAGGCCCAGGGCAAAGTCATCCGTCATGAGCTGAAGGGCGTCGATCACCGTGTCGTAGTTGTGGAAGGGCTCGCCCATGCCCATCATCACGATATTGGTAATCTTCTCGCCCGGCGGCAGCTCACCCTGGACGCCCAGGATCTGCCCCAGAATCTCCCCTTGCGTGAGGTTTCGGACGAGTTTCATCTCCGACGTCCTGCAGAACCGGCAGCCCATGGCGCATCCGACCTGGCTCGAGATGCAAAGGGTCGTCCGATTTTTCTGGGGCATCAAGACCGTCTCCACGGAATTGCCGTCGTTGAGACGGAACAGGTACTTGGTGGAAAGGTCCGTGGGCGAATGGTGCCGGGCGTCGACCTCCAGGCGCCGGATCTCGAAATGCTCCGCGAGCGCCGCGCGGGCCTCCTTGGCGATATTGGACATCTCCTCAAAGGAGGCGGCCCGCTTCTGATAGAGCCACTGGAGGATCTGATTCAGGGCGTATTTCTTGAGCCCGTGCTCGAGGAGCCAGTTTTCAAGATCCTTCTTGGAAAGGTCGAGGATGTTTCTCTTGTCGGACACGGGGCCATGCTACTCGGCGGACCGCCGCGCCTTCAAGCGGCGAATTTCGGTGCTCGAGACGTTCGGGATCGCCGATCCCGGCCCGCGCGGAAAGACGATCAGGCGCGCGAGGCGCTCGATCTCCTTAAAATCCTTCCACGCCCGGCGTTCCCGGTAGGCGTCGCTGCCGACGGCGAGATGAAAGACGGCGTCCGGATGCCTTTTATGGAGGAAGCGAAGGAGCCTCACGGTGTAGCTCACCCCTCCCAAACGCCTTTCCCAGTCCTTCACCTTCACCTTGGGGCCGATCCCCTTGAAGAATGCGCGGCAGGCGCTGAGACGTTTCCCGAAAGGTGCCGATTTCTTGCCGAAGGCGTGGCGGTAGACGGGCACAATCCAGACTTGATCGACGCCCTTCCGGCGGGCCAGCCGCCGCGCGATCTCGTAGTGCCCGGCGTGGGGAGGGTCGAAGGTCCCGCCGAAGATCGCGATGTTTTTTGACTTCGCCATCTGGGATTCTTATAACGATTCCATGAAAGGGACAAGCCGCGCCCTCCGCCGGGTCCTCATCGTCTACAAAAAGAGTTCGTACCAGGAGCACGCCTTGGACGAGAAGGACGCGAACTACCTGCGACTTCTCCGCGAACGGAACCCCGCGACGCTCAAGTCCAAGTCCACCCACGACACGCATTTGGACGCTCTGGAGACGGTCAAGAGGCACTTGAGGAACCTCCGCATCGCCTACGACGTCTGCCTCCGCACGCAGCTCAAACCGATCCGCCGCCATGACCTGATCCTGACCATCGGCGGGGACGGGACCTTTCTCGAGACCTCGCACTACGTGAAGAAGGGGCTCATGCTGGGAATCAACTCCGTGCCCAAGGTCAGCGTGGGTTACTACTGCAAGGCCACGGCCGAGACCTTCCTCGACAAGCTCTACGAGTATATTCACGGCACCTGCCGGCTGCAGACACTGCACCGGGTCTCGGTCGCCGTCGACGGAAGGCCCTTTTGGCCGCTGGCCTTGAACGACGTCCTTTTCGCCAACACGAATCCCGCAGGCACGACGCGCTACGTCCTCAAGGTGGAAAAAGCGAAGGAAGAGCAAAAATCGTCCGGCCTTTGGATCTCCCCCGCGCCCGGATCCACCGCGGGGACAAAATCAGCCGGCGGCCGGGCCCTGCCCTTGGGCTCGAAAGACATCCAGTACGTGGTGAGGGAACCCTATGCACCGCCGGGAAAGCGCTACCGTCTCCTCAAGGGTGTCCTGAACCCCCCCGCCCGGGTCGAGATTTTTTCGATGATGGACGACGCGGCGCTCTTCATCGACGGGCCGCACATCGTCTACCGCCTCCGAAGGGCCTCGCGGGTCTCGATCCGGAACGCGCTGGAGCCGATTCAGGCCATTTGGTAGCGGGGAGAGATACCGCTCTCTCCCCGAGCCCCTCATCTGGCTTTCACGATGCGATCGCTCATTACGTCCGGCAAAGCCGGACTTCATTCGCTATATACCCAACACCGTCAGGATTTCGGTCGCCACCTCCTCGATCGCCTTGAGCGTCACGTCGATGACGGGCACTCCCCCCAGATCCGCGAACACCTGATGCTCAAACGCCAGTTCCTCGCGGATGAAGTCCACGTTGGCGTAGGTCTCCGAGCGCGGCAGACCCAGTTTGGCCAGCCGCGTGCCCCGAAGCTCCGAGAGTTTCTCCGGTGAGACGGTCAACCCCACGATCTTTCGACGGTCGACGGATTTCAAGATGCGGGGCGGCAGGACGTCGCGGATGATCGGGATGTTGGCCGTCTTGAACCCCCGGTAGGCCAGGTAGATGGACAGCGGGGTCTTGGACGTGCGCGAGATGCCCAGCAGCACGATGTCCGCCTGGACGATCGTCTCCAGGCCCTGTCCGTCGTCGTGCTTGACGGCGAACTCGATGGCGTCGTTCCGCCGGAAGTAGTCGCCCGTGATCCGGTACTTGAGACCCGGCTGGTCCGAGGGGACGGAATGCAGGTAGGATTCGAACAGGCTCATGACCGGCCCCATGACGTCGACGGCCGGCACCTGCAGCTCCCGCGCCTGTTCGAGGAGACCCGCCCGCAGTTCCGGTGACACGAGCGTAAAGACGATCAAGGCGCCGGCCTCCTTGGCCTCCTGCACCACCCGGGCCACCCGGTCGAGGGTCCGGATCTTGCCGCGGCGGAGGATGGCGACGCCCTCCTGTCGGAACTGGCGCAGTGCGGCGGTGGCGACGCTGATAGCCAGCTCGCCGGTGGCGTCGGAAACGGCATAGATGGTGCGGCGGGGTTCGGCCATCCTACAAAGATTCCTTTCCTGTACCCCCGGTCAAGACGCGCAACTCCTGTTTTTCCTCCAATTCCAGCGAATCCAGCTTCTCCCCCAACCGCACCGCGCGCTTTTCGGCGGATTCGTAGCTGCCCCGCGCGTTCGAGAGATGCCGGCCGACCAAGGCGAACTCCTCCCCGAATTTTTTGAAGTCGCCCTTCAGCCTCGCGATGTTGTCCAGAACGGCGCGGATGCCCTCCTGCATCTGCATGCCCTTGAAGCCGATCGCGACGGTCTGCAGGTACGCGTAGAAGCTGTTGGGCGAGACGGGAAAGATCCGCTTGTCCTGCGCATACATCAGGAGGTCCCTCTCGTCCGGGTCGCTCTTGAGGATGATCTCGTAGTAGACGTTTTCCGCCGGCACGTACATCATGGCGAAATCCAGGGTGCCTTCGTCGGGCAGGATGTACTTCTGGGCGATGGCGTCGACGTGCTTCTTGACGTCGCTCAGAAAAAGCCTGCGTGCGCTTTTCTTCTCCTCCTCGTCCTTGAGCTGGAGGAGCTTTGAGAAATTCTCGAGGGGAAACTTCGAATCGATGCAGATGAGCCCCTGGGACGACTTGATGACGGCGTCCACCGTCTGCCCGTTCTTGAACTTGTGTTGGATGGCGTAGCGATCGCGCGGCAGGACCTGCGCCAGCAGATCGCCCAGGAAAAGCTCGCCCAGGGCCCCGCGCAGCTTCGGGGCCTTCAAAATGTCGTTCAACCGGGAAATGTCCTTGCCGACCTCTTCGATGTTCTTGGTCTGAGTCTCCATCCGCCCGAGGCTCTTCTGGACCTCCCCCACCACGCGGGCGGCATTATCCAGGCGGTCGCCCAGGATCTTGGTCGACTCGCGGCTCCCCTCCTCCATGGACTTTCTCAAGTCCGACATCTGCTGATGGACGAGCTTGGCGGACGAATCGATGTTCTCCTTGAGGTGCTCCATCTGCTGCTTGAGGAGCAAGGACTCCGTGTTTTGGCGGGGACGGAGGAGGACGAAGACGAGGACCCCTCCCAGGAGAAGGACGACGGCTGAGAGGGCGATCAGGACCGTTGTCATGGGGCGATATTATTGATGACGCCCCGCGCGCGCAATGGCAATCTCCGCGGGATGAAGGACGTCACCGTCTATGTGACCCGCTACTGCCCCTACTGCCGCGCCGCCAAGGACCTGCTCCGGTCGAAGAAGGCCGGGTTCCGGGAGATCGATGTCTCGGATGACGAGGAGTTCGACGCCCTGGTCAAACGCACTGGATGGAAGACCGTGCCGCAAATTTTCATTGGGGACGAGATGATCGGGGGCTTCGAAGAACTCGCATCGCTTGACCGTGAAGGAAAATTGGACGGGATGTTGAAATGACTAACCGCGAATGCCGCAGCGTATATAGCCGAGATTGAGATCCCTCTTTCCTGGGCGGGCGCGGCTCACTCTGGCCCCGCCCTCCGGCCTGTCGGTTCCGGACCCACCTTCATCGGTGCACGAACCCACGGACGAGTCCGCCAGAGAGAAACCGTCACCCGTGGACCGCGGGGGGGGCATTGAATTTGGAATCCCGGCACCCACCAGGGTACTGCCGTACTTCTGGAGCGCAGGCAAAAAACGGCCTCTGTCGTTCAGGGCCTTCATGTCTTCGGGACTGGGATCTCGACCTGGGCCAAAGGAATGGCCCAGGCTGATATAACTGGTTCCAGTAGGCCGTTCGACGGGCGCCTCGGTCAAAGTACCCGGCACGCTCAACACCACGGGCGTCCCCGACGCCGTCAAGACGGGCGCATCGCCCGGCGTCAACGTCGCGGGCAAC
>DATIGE010000003.1:132500-135980 GCA_035454885.1 bacterium | reverse complement strand
CAGACCGCCGACGAGGAAATCCTTCCCAAGGGGACGGCCTATCTGAGCGACGTCGGCATGACCGGACCGCATGATTCCGTGATTGGCCTTGACAAAGCCGCCGCGCTGACGCGTTTCCTCAAGAGAATGCCGGCGCCCTTCGAGGTGGCACAAGGTGATGTGAGGTTCTGCGCTGTGCTGATCGACGTCGAGGAAAGCCGCGGTCAGGCGAAGCAAATTGTCAGAATTCAAGAGAAGGTGAGCGTGTGAGGGTGGGTCTTCAAGAGCAGTTAAGAGTCCTCAAGCGGGGTGCCGTCGAGGTGATCCAGGAGACGGAGTTCGTTGAAAAACTCAGGAGCGGTAGGCCGCTGCGCATCAAGGCGGGATTTGATCCGACCGCGCCGGATCTTCATCTGGGGCACACGGTACTTCTTCAGAAGCTGAAGCAGTTTCAAGATCTTGGCCATCACGTTCTGTTTCTCATCGGCGATTTTACGGCGATGATCGGAGATCCTTCCGGGCGCAGCGAGACGAGGCCGCCGCTCAGCGAGGAGCAGGTCCAGAGGAACGTCAAGACCTATCAGGATCAGGTCTTCAAGATCCTGGATCCCCAGAAGACCGAGATAGCGTTCAACGCGCAATGGCTTTCCAAGATGAACGCCAAGGACATGATCCGTCTCGCGTCCCGCCACACGGTTGCGCGCATGCTGGAACGCGATGATTTCGAAAAAAGATACAGGAAGGGCGAGTCGATCGCGATCCACGAATTTCTCTATCCGTTGCTGCAGGGGTACGATTCCGTCGCGCTGAAAGCGGATGTGGAGTTGGGTGGCACCGACCAAAAATTCAACCTCCTCGTCGGCCGGGAACTTCAGAGACAGGATGGGCAGGCCCCTCAGATTGTTATGACCCTTCCTCTCTTGGTCGGAACCGACGGAGTCCAAAAAATGAGCAAATCTTACGGGAACTTTATCGGTATCCAGGAGTCGCCCGGGCAGATTTTCGGCAAGGTGATGTCGATTTCGGACGAGTTGATGTGGTCCTACTATGAACTCTTATCCGATCTCGATATAGAGAGTCTCCGATCGCTTCGCAAGGATGTCGCTTCCGGCCGTGAACATCCCAAAGAGGTGAAGATCCGACTGGCACGGGAATTGGTCGCCCGGTTTCATGGCGAGGCTGCCTCGCAAGCCGCGGCGGCGGAGTTCGAAAATATATTTAAGAATAAAGGCTTGCCCGATGACATTGAAACCATTGAAGTCAAGAGTTCCGAGGGGCGGGCCTTGGTTGACATCCTCGTCAGGGCCAAGCTCGCCCCCAGCAAGTCCGAAGTTCGCCGGTTGATTAAGCAGGGCGGGGTGACGGTGGATGACAAAAAGATCAACAATATCGACTACATGGTTCCGTCCGAGAACCATCTGATCCGGGTCGGGAAGCGCAAGTTCTTAAAAATACATATTATTTAATGGGTTAGAAGACGATCTTTCGACAAGACGTTCATTGACAAATCTTGAAAGAACACTAAAATTTGAGTGCCTTGTCGATGAGGGAGGAACAAGGCGAGAAAGAGCAGAAGTTTGGGTTTTGAGAGGTGATTTCAATTGACAGTGGAAGAAATCGTCTGCTAGTAACCCGCCCTCTTTAAGAGTCGTGCGCTCCTTAAAAACCTGAGAAAAAACCCTTGTTAGGACAAAAAGGGTGGGATTTTTTTCGCTCTTTGAAAACTAAATAGATAGCGCCAGTTAGGGCTCAAGCAATTTCGATTAGTATAACTCGTCTTCAGGTCGCCGCTCTTAGATGCGAACCTCAAAAAGGATACCGCGTTGCGGGGGCGAGACTTGAAGACACCAGTTACAAATTTAACTGGAGAGTTTGATTCTGGCTCAGAACGAACGCTGGCGGCGTGCCTAACACATGCAAGTCGAACGCATTTTAACCTGTAGCAATACAGGTTAAAATGAGTGGCGCACGGGTGAGTAACACGTGAGTGATCTGCCTCCAAGCTTGGGATAACCTGCCGAAAGGCGGGCTAATACCGGATAAGGCCACAGCACCTTCGGGTGCAGGGGTTAAAGGCGGCGCAAGCTGCCACTTGGAGATGAGCTCGCGGCCCATCAGCTAGTTGGTAGGGTAATGGCCTACCAAGGCTATAACGGGTAGCTGGTCTGAGAGGACGACCAGTCACACTGGAACTGAGACACGGTCCAGACTCCTACGGGAGGCAGCAGTGGGGAATATTGCGCAATGGGGGAAACCCTGACGCAGCAACGCCGCGTGGGTGATGAAGGCCTTCGGGTCGTAAAGCCCTGTCAACAGGGAAGAAACTCCGGGATTCGAATAGGGTCTCGGATTGACGGTACCTGTGGAGGAAGCACCGGCTAACTCCGTGCCAGCAGCCGCGGTAAAACGGAGGGTGCAAGCGTTGTTCGGAATTACTGGGCGTAAAGCGCGTGCAGGTGGTCTTCTAAGTTTCGTGTGAAAGCCCTCGGCTTAACCGAGGAACGGCACGGAAAACTGGAAGACTTGAATACGGGAGAAGAGGGCGGAATTCCCAGTGTAGAGGTGAAATTCGTAGATATTGGGAGGAACACCGGCGGCGAAAGCGGCTCTCTAGACCGATATTGACGCTCATACGCGAGAGCGTGGGTAGCAAACAGGATTAGATACCCTGGTAGTCCACGCTGTAAACGATGGATGCTAGGTGTTCGGGGAGTTGACCCCCCGAGTGCCGAAGCCAACGCATTAAGCATCCCGCCTGGGAAGTACGGTCGCAAGACTAAAACTCAAAGGAATTGACGGGGGCCCGCACAAGCGGTGGAGCATGTGGTTCAATTCGACGCAACGCGAAGAACCTTACCTAGGCTTGACATGTGCAGAATCCCCTCGAAAGAGGGGAGTGCCCGCAAGGGAGCTGCAACACAGGTGCTGCATGGCTGTCGTCAGCTCGTGTCGTGAGATGTTGGGTTAAGTCCCGCAACGAGCGCAACCCCTGTCTTTAGTTGCCATCATTCAGTTGGGCACTCTAAAGAGACCGCCGGCGTTAAGCCGGAGGAAGGTGGGGACGACGTCAAGTCCTCATGGCCTTTATGCCTAGGGCTACACACGTGCTACAATGGGCACTACAAAGGGTCGCCAACCCGCGAGGGGGAGCTAATCCCATAAAAGTGCTCTCAGTTCGGACTGGAGTCTGCAACTCGACTCCACGAAGCCGGAATCGCTAGTAATCGCGGATCAGAACGCCGCGGTGAATACGTTCCCGGGCCTTGTACACACCGCCCGTCACACCACGAAAGTGGGTTACACCAGAAGTCGGTGCGCCAACCGCAAGGAGGCAGCCGCCCAAGGTTTGACTCATGATTGGGGTGAAGTCGTAACAAGGTAGCCGTAGGGGAACCTGTGGCTGGATCACCTCCTTTCTAAGGAGTCTCTCACGAGACATCCTAAGGTCATCGCACCTCGTCGCAAGACGGGGGCGCGGGCCCTAACGGCGCATCTATTTAG